>CAZTWS010000042.1:0-34559 GCA_964618225.1 uncultured Planctomycetaceae bacterium | reverse complement strand
TCCTCGCATGGCAATCGCCACGAGAAACGCCACGAGTGTTGGCTCATTTTGGTGCAACCTCGCTAGTCGTAGCGCTCGCAATCCGTTTTCAATTGCCTGCTCGTGCTGGCCATCGGCCAGCAGCACTTCACCTCGCCAACCCAGGAAACGAGTTCCCGTTCGTGCCTCTTGCACATGATCGAGCAACTGCTCCAGAAACTCTGTGTGGTCAAGCGAGAAATCCAGCCGTGACGCAAACTGCTCGCATTCCGATGCCTGGATGAGCGCTTCTTCCACGTCTTTATAGTTTGCGAGTATCGCGCGGATCGCTTCAATTTGTTCCGCAGTCGCTGGTTCGTCCCGATCTCCTGCCGCTCCATATTCTTTGCCAAGCGGCGTGTTGAAAAATCGGCCGTATTCCTTGCCGAATTCCTTCAGACGTGGAAGAATCTGCTCGATCATCGCCGCCGCGTTCTCGTCGTCCGGGATGACCGCGGGTGCCAGCTCCGCGATCGACGCCGGATCGCCCCCCGCGCGAATCGCGGCCAATCGCGACTTCAACCGCCATTCGGCTCGCCACGCCAAGGTGCCGTTCACAACTAATCCAACCGCCGCCAGCAGCGCCAGTCCGATTCCAATTCGTTTCCAACCACGCTTCGTTGGCCAGATCCGCATCATTTATCCCTTTCGCTCATTCGTATTTTCTTGCGATCTTGTTCGGTTAATCGCCTCATCGATCGCCGCTACATCATCCGCCGTCAGTACGTGTCCGATCATCGCGGCCATCTGTCGCGCGTATTCGCTTCCGGTCTTCGCGTCGGTTGCTTCTGCCACGACCATCGCCGTATTTACGAGCGACTGCCGTGCATTAGAGGTCGCCATCTGCGACGACCGACTTTGTTCCACGGCCGGATTCAAAGCGATCCCCGCGTTCAACCCCACCCCTACCACGAGCAGCACAGCCGCCACGCGCGCCAATCGTCGATCCCACCGTGAGGCTCGTAGCTCGCGCTGCACCTTGGCTAGCACGGTTGCTCGCAGTTCGTGCAGGGCACCTGTTGGTTGCAGTGCCGCCATTCGCCTTTCAACATGCTCTAAAGATTCGTCAAACATAAACTTCTACTCCGCGTCCACCGCGCCTTTGCGCGAGGAACGCCTAATTCAACGTAGTTGTTTGGCAAGCCAGCTTCGTAGCGATTCCAACGCACGTCGATACTTGGTCGCTGCCGTTCCCTGGGGCAACCGCGTTACATCCGCGATCTCACGAAACGTGAGTCCGCTGTAAATCTTGAGTTCGACGATCTCTCGTTCGTCGCTATCCAGCTTCTGCAACGCCATCGCTGCGAGCTCGATGTCTTCCTGCTCTGCGGTCGCATCGCCGTTTGTTGTGAATACATCTTCCACCGATAGGGAAGATGGATACCGCTTGCGAATCGCACGCGCTGCCTCGTTGCGTGCAATCTGGAACAAGTAAGCAATCGGGTTATCCACTCCGCGAAACTGTCGTCTGTTTTTCACCGCCTTGAGAAAAGCGTTCTGCAACACATCGGACGCCGCTTCTCGACACCCGAGCCGCACTGCGAGGTAATGGTGCAGTCGATCCGCGCAGGCATCGTAAAGCTCTGCGAAAGCCGCTTCTTCGCCTCGAGCCAATCTGGCTGCCAGTGTGTCTTGCTCGTTTGCACTCATCCGCGTTTATTGTAAAGACACTTACCGAGCGCCGATTTATTCAAAAATTTCCAGTGCGTTTTAAGGTTTATCGTACTGCTGTGCCGTGCTCCGATCGCAGCAGCGTGGCCGCCGCCGCTAAGTCTCCCGCGACCAGCTTTTTTGTGGCCGTTTTTATCCCCTCCACCCGGCATCCTGCATCCGGTATCCTTATCCTCCATGTCCGACCCCTATTTCCAATCGCTGTTTGCAGAACGTATCGGTGGTGCCAACTACGGCAAAGGCACTGCCATTTATAAATTCGAAAAAATCAAACGCGCCAAGCGCAAGGCCTTGGCCGACCATCCCGAGCGCAAGCTGCTTGATTTCGGCATCGGCGAAAACGACGAGATGGCTCCCGAGGTCGTTCGCCAGCGAATGGCCGAGGAGATTCACAAGCCGGAAAATCGTGGCTATTCGGATAATGGTATCCCCATGTTTCGTGAAGCCGTTAGCCGCTTTATGAAGCGTGAATACCATGTGGCGCTCGACCCGGCCACGGAAATATGCCCCTGCATCGGCAGCAAGAACGCCCTGGCGATGCTCCCGGCGTGTTTCATCAACCCGGGCGACATCATGCTGATGACCGTGCCCGGCTACCCAATCGCTGGCACGCACACCACCTACTACGGCGGCACCGTCTACAAGCTGCCACTGACGGCCGAGAACGATTTTCTGCCCGATCTGGTCCACATTCCGGCCGATGTGCGTCACAAAGCCAAGCTGCTCGTGCTGTGCTACCCCAACAGCCCCACAGGCCGCACGGCTCCGCCCGAGTTTTACGAAGAAGCCATCGCTTTCGCCAAGCGGAATGAAATCGTCATTATTCAGGATGCAGCACACGCCGCGCTAAGCTACGACCGCGATCCGAACAGCTTCCTGGCCATGCCCGGCGCGAAAGACGTCGGCGTCGAAGTCCACTCGATGTCGAAGGCGTTCGACATGATCGGCTGGCGCATCGGCTGGGTTTGCGGCAACGAGCGTATCGTCGGTGCCTACGGGCATGTGAAGGATAATTTCGATTCCGGGCAATTCATGGCTATTCAAAAGGCCGCGATTGCCGGGCTCGACGATGCCGAGATCCCACGCCGTACTCGCAAGAAGTACCAGCGCCGCCTCGATAAACTGGTGAACACGCTCGATCGCTGTGGTTTCCAATGCACGATGCCGGGCGGAACTTACTTCCTGTACACGCCGTCCCCAACAGCTTTCGCCAACGGTGGCCCCCACGGCGAGCGAATCGAATTTGCCAACGCCGAGGAATGCAGCCAGTACCTCATTACCGAGCAATCCATCTGCACGGTGCCATGGGACGATGCGGGGCCCTTTCTGCGTTTTAGCGCCACCTATGAAGCGGCTGACGAAGCCGCTGAAGATGCGCTGATGGACGAGACGGAGGCTCGGCTGAAGAATATCGGACCGGTGTTTTAGTCTTTGCAACTGGGTGCTGTAGCGAGCATCAAATCATGTAAGTACTCGGGGGCGAAGTCGGCCCGATTGTCCCACGCTAAAGTATGACCCTCGATTCGAAACGACTTAAAAGTCTCTGGCGAACGGAGTGGTTCAAACACTGGTCCCGTCAATACGTGTTCGAGATCAGCGATTCCTTCCGAGCCGTCATTAAACCAAAGGCGGACTCGATATCCGTCAAGGTATTTCGCGCGTTCTAAGTGAAGAAACATCGCCTACTCTAGGGGCTCGATTTTTCCAAGTGGTTGTTCATCGCGAACTCGCTGCCAGTTGCGGAGCAGTTCTTCGCGATGCGTTTATTCCATTCCAAAACGGCATTCAATGTTCGTTTCGGAAAGCTACCAACCACTTTTGAAGTTTCAATATCAACAGTAATTTCACGGTCTCCATACTCTGCGTGAAAGTGTGGCGGCGCATGGTCTCTATAATACATTCGAATTATGATGCCGAGAAATCGTGATATTTCAGGCATGGAGCTATTTGATTCTACGTAGCACCGTCAGCAGTGGCCGGTGGTCTGAAGCGACGGATTCGTCTAGCACGCGGACTTCGGCAACCTCCCACTTATCGGCGGGGCGGAACATGATGTAGTCGATCCAGCGGTCCGGTTTGTCGGCAGGAAAGGTGAGCAATGGGGGCTCGTTCGAAGATCTCGGTTCGGCTTGCATGCCGGCGATTTTCCATTGCTTGCGCAGTTCCTCGATCGGTTTGCTTTCTGGCAGGGCATTCAGGTCGCCGGCAAGAATAGCCGGAGTATCGCCGCGCTTGGCGACAAGCTCGTTGATCGTTTTTGCCGAGTCCATGCGTTCATCGTCTTTTGGTCGATAGTCGAGGTGAGTACATAGGAACAGCAACTCGGCTTTGTCCTTTTCGCCGATCTCCAGGATTTGCAGGCCGCGTTGCTCGGGATTCCTGGCCGTGGGCGGATAGAACGACTTCAGCTTTACCTGTTCATGTTTCAGCACGGGCAGTTTCGTCAGCACGGCCGTTCCGTAACCGCCGCCTTCGAAATCGATATTCTTGCCGAACACCACTTGCATGCCGGTAAGCTTCGCCAGTTCGGACGGTTGGTCGACTCCGCTCGCGCGGCGCGTGCCCTGGTCGACTTCTTGCAACGCCACAATGTGCGGTTCCACGGCCAGCAGCAGGTTGGCAATTCGCTTCAAATCGAATTGCCGATCCATGCCTTCGCCGTGGTGGATGTTGTAGGTAACGACGCGGATTTCCTCGGGCAACTCGGCATGTACTGCCGAGGCGTATAGCGCCGCAAAAGCAACGACCGCAATGAGAACCGATCGCGTTATCCCATGCAGGCTTTTAGCCATACTGCTCCCTGTATCCCGCATCCTGAATCCTCCCATCCTATTATTCTATTTTTCATCCAGCGACTTTTTCGGCTTCACGTCGTTCTTGCCGGTTACCGCAACGCGACCATGAGGCTTGGCGGTGCGATTATATTCCGTGGCGAAGGCTTCGGCGTCTTCCGGGGTGAATGGCCGATCAATCGTGCGTTTGAACTTCTTTTGCTCGTACACGTGTACAACGTAATCCGCCTTTGGTTCCGGGCGGCCGTATTCGTCGACGGGCTCATCAGCATCGGCCGGCTCCGGGTTGCTATCTTCGTCGACCGTGGCCGAAGCCTCTTCTTCGTAATCGCTTTCCTCGTCTACGTCGTCGTCATCGACAAAGTCGAATTCTTCTTCGTACAGATCGTCGTCGTCATTCTGTGGCATGGTGCCTCGTCCTTCCGTAAATTTGTAGTGAAAATGGTCATTCGAGTATCGGGCAGGCGTTAATCAGGGTCAACCGAGGGCGGTTTATTGCTTGAACAGCGTATTTGTGGGGGCTGGGCTCGGTGGTTGGGGGTTAGGCTAAGCCGCAAGCGGCTGGAGGTGATTATGGCAGTTTCCGCAATTCCTACGAGGCGACCTGTGCTTACAGCCCGCTGGACCGAGCTTCTGTTGTTGAACTTTCAGGTGCCCGCGGAAGTCATCCAGCAGATGGCACCGCCGGGTACCGAGGCAGACGAACACGAGAGACGAGTGTATGTGAGCGTGGTCGGTTTTCGTTTTCATGCCGTGCGATTGTTAGGCCTGCCAGTGCCGGGGCACACCGATTTTCCGGAAATCAATTTGCGTTATTACGTGCGGCGACGCGTGAACGACGAAGTTCGCCGCGGTGTGGTATTTGTACGCGAAATTGCACCGCGCCGTGCCGTCGCGTTCACGGCCAACTGGCTCTACAACGAAAACTACGTCACCCGGCGCATGCGACGCACTGTAAGCATGCGAGGGGCGGCACTCGATGCGGGGGACACACTGGAGTATGCCTGGCGATCTGGCAATCGCTGGCCAAAGGCAGGGCAACCTGCGTTGCGTTGGAATCGGCTGGCGTGCCAGGTTGCTTCATCCTTCGTCGTTCCCACGCCTGGCTCGTTGGAGGAATTCATTATCGAGCACTACTGGGGATACGCCAATGGCCGCGATCGAATTACGCGCGAGTACGAGGTAGCTCACGAACCCTGGCGAGTCGCTGAGGCCAAAGACGTAGTTTGGGATTGCGACTTGTCGGCGACTTACAATACGCCACTGGCCAAGTATCTGCGCGAGCCGCCCGCGCACGTGATGGTGGCAGCCGGCTCAGCGGTGCGTGTGTTTCGGGGGTCGCGAATGGTAGATGACCGTGTGAGGTGATTCGCCTGGTCGCTGAATCGACCGGGCCGTTGTGGGAGGTACGCTGTAGCGGTGTGGGTGGCTTACAGGTTCACCACGGGGAGCTTCTTTACTTCCTCGACCGCGATGTCGAGGATTTCATCGCGGTCGTCGCCGATGCTGTTGACGGTTACCGCAGTGCCGTTGTTGCTTGCGGCGTCGATGTTGGTCGCGCTGCGTTCGTTGGCGTCCTTCGACCCGAAGCTGACCAAGTGGGGGCCCGCGGTAGCGGGATTCGCCGTGGCCATCGTCGTAGCACGACGCGCATCGATATCGGGCGTTATTCCGACGTTGCTGATCGGATGGCCAAGCGGTGAATAAAAACGTGCGGTAGTGAGTCGTGCACCGGCACCGTTCTTTCCTAGCGGGAAGATACCCTGCACGGAGCCTTTGCCGTAAGAGCGGCTGCCAATGATCTTGCCGCGGCCTGAGTCTTTGATGGCACCGGCAAAGATTTCACTGGCACTCGCGCTATTGCCGTCGATGAGCACCACGAGTGGAACTCGCCAGGTGCCGGGGCGGTGAGCACGGTAGCTGAAATTTTCTTGTTCGCTACGTCCACGGGTAGACACGATGCCACCCTCGGCGATGAATTTGTCGGCTACTTCCACGCTGGCGGTAAGCAAGCCGCCCGGGTTGCCGCGAAGGTCGATAATCAGGCTTCGCATGCCTTGGCGATGCAAATCCCAAAGAGCCTTTTCGAGGTCGTCGGACGTCGACTTTTGGAAAGCCGGAATGCGAATGTAAGCGACCCCGGTGGCCGGGTCGAGTATTTTGACGCCTTCGAGGCTCGGCACTTCCACGCTGGCCCGGCGAACCGTGAGATCGCGGGGAGCCTGGCCTGGCGTGGCAACCGTTACGCGAACCGTCGTGCCTTCTTCGCCGGTAAGCATCGAAGCGGCTTGATCGGTCGAAAAAGCATGAGTGGCTTGGCCGTCTACGGCTGTGATGCGGTCCCCAGCGCGGATGCCTGCTCGCTCGGCCGGGCTGCGGGGGATGACGTTTACGATCAGTAGCGCGCCGTTATCGGCCTTCAGCTCCACGCCGAGTCCGACGAAGTTGCCTTCGATCTGCGAGTAGATATCGCGTAGTTGATCGGGAGTGAGGAACGCCGAATAGTGATCGAGGCCACCCGCTGCCGCCGAGGTGAATTCGAGCAGCGTGGCTGTTTCGCTCAAACCAACTCGTTGGCGAGCGATGCGGGCAGTTTGGCTGGCAACGGCGGCGGTGTCGCGTGCCGAACGAATGGAGTAACGATTCGGAAGCTGTTTCAGTTCGTTGCGGAGCTGGTCGAGCTGCTGGCCACGTACTTGAATGCCATGCACCTGTAGAAACTGTTCGTTGCTAAGCGCGATATCCAGCGCCGAAGCGCCGCGTCGGCTGATGTCTTGCCACGGTGGCGTGGTGTAGTAGTGTTCGTCGATCTTGCCCAACAAGTCGCTGTATTGTTCGAGCGCTTGCTGGGGGCGAAGCGTGCGTAACGAATTGCGGAAGCTGCGATCTTCGTAGCGTTGCTTGAAACTGTAATGCAAACGAGCAACATCGAACTTGGCTTGCAGCGTGGGCTGTTCTGGGTATTCGTGAAGCGCTTCTTCGTAAACGGTGAGCGCATCGGCCCAGCGACCGCTAAGCTCGAGCGAGCGGCCCTTTTCGAGCACCTCGTTCATCACGGCTGCCGGAATCTCGCCAGCAACCGAGGCACGATCGGCAGCAATCGATACCGACGCGGGAAGCGAGGGAGCGGGAAACGCTTGTCCGAAGGCGCTCGTCGAAGTGAGCGCGATGGAACCCCAAACCACGACGCGAGAGAAGAACCGCTTCAACGCTGGAACCCGCTTTGCCATAACAATCGTTCCGTCTTATCAGGGTGCGGCACCCGCCGGGTTCCAAGCTGCACGAGGAGCCGTCCAAGTGCCTGTTAGCTTGTGGCCAACAGAATATAGAACACGAAATGGGCGCGGTCAAAAAAAGGAATGGCGCTTTTGGTTGCCTGATTCATGGCCTGCAACGGATTTCTCGTTACAAGCCGCGCCAACCGAGCGTCGCGACGCGGAATGAAGGAACTGCGACGTTGAAACGGCCCGTCGCGATTTTTCCGTTCGACACCACGATGCAGGTTATGACCGCTCAAGAGCTTTGGCCGAGAGCCGCCTACTCATTACAAGCGGTACAACCGATCTTGGTGCGCGGTTGGTGGAATGTCAAGCAATCAGGCAGAAAAATGACCACTCTGTTGATGACTTGAATTGCGTATCGCCTGTGCGACCGCCAATTCGTCGCGGCATCGTGCCACCAGAACCGGCTCTTCGTAAAACCGGCAAACAAGAAACGCGGCAGATGATGGTTGCGTCTCCGACGACTCTTACGGTTGTGAGATTCCTATGCGGCGTCGAGTTTTTCGAATCGACGCGCTGGCCATCATCGTCGCTTAGGTATACGCACTCGTGAAGTGCGTGGTTTGGTGATAGCGGAGGAAAAAGTTTGCGCGGAGATGATTGCGTTTGTTGACAGGCGGGGAGTGTCTCACGCAGAGGTACAGGGACGCAGAGTTTTAGTGTAGGGAGTGGTTGATGAGAGTTTGCTGATGAGGGGATTTGTCAATGAGTGGATTAAATGGCAAAGCGAGCCGGGGTGTCCTCGCCCCCGACGGGGCGGAGGACCGCCCGGCTCGCTTGTTGGTCGCTCGATGTTCTGGAGCGCTATAAAAAATTTGATGAGCAGCGAGCGCGCAAAAAAAGCCGTCCCTTTACAGGCTTCGGCCCCGGGTTGAGGGGGGGACGGTGGCCCGGGCCGATCGTTGAAAGGGACGGCTGGAGGTGCTATCGTGGCCGCGATCCCTGATCGAGGCTCGAAAAGCACGGGAGGCAACCGTGGTTTGGAGGGTGCGGGGTTATAACCACGGCTGCCGGGGGCTGTGTTGTCTAACCATGGATACGGAGTGCTCGACGGTTTGGTTCGACGGTTTGAGAAAAAAGTTTTTCGGGAGCCCGACAGGTTTCTCTACCGCTGGTTTTAGTTTGAAGGCACAAATAATAGGCTCTTTTACGGTATAAGTTTCGGAGCAAGTCGGCGGTCTCCCGCCCCCGACGGCGCGGAGGACTGCCCGGCTCGCTTTGCTTATTCAACAGCTTTTTAGAATTACAACTTTTGGAGAATTTGGCGGTAATGACGTCTCCCAGAATTGAACGGGCTCTTATCAGCGTGAGCGATAAAACGGGGCTGATCGAATTTGTGACGGCCCTCGCATCGGCGGGAGTCGAGATTTTCGCCAGCGGCGGGTCGCGCAAACACCTCGAACAGGTGGGGCTCCCCGTCCGTGAAGTGGCTGCCTACACCGGCTTTCCGGAAATGATGGACGGCCGCATTAAAACGCTCCATCCGAAAATCCACGGCGGCATTCTGGCACGACGCGACAACCCGGCCGACATGCTCGCGATCGGCGAGCAAGGTATCGTGCCATTCGAGTTGGTGGTGGTGAATCTGTATCCGTTTCGAGAGACGATTGCACGCGAAGATGTGTCGGATGCCGAGGCCATCGAGAATATCGACATCGGTGGCCCGACTTTGGTGCGAGCGGCTGCTAAGAACCATGCGTTTGTGACGATCGCGTGTGAGCCGGCACAATACGGACGAATTCTTGAGCAATTAAAATCAGACGGTTCGACCACTTATGAATTCCGTCGCGAGTTGGCAGGTGCGGCGTTTGCCCACACGGCCGATTACGATGCGGCAATCGCACATTACTTTGCCGCGAGTCGAAGTGGTGGCGATGCGGCGGCCGACCGCACATCAGCTCAACAGTATCCAGCAGAAATTACAAAATCGTTGCGATTGAAAGAAACGTTGCGCTACGGCGAAAACCCGCATCAAACGGCTGCGTTATATGGGTCGGCCAACGCAACGCCGCAATCGCTGGTGCGAGCTAAGAAGTTGCACGGCAAAGAATTGTCGTACAATAACCTGCTCGACCTGGATAGCGCGTTGGCTATCGCTCGCTCGTTGCCTGTGCCGGGCGTGGCCGTATTGAAACATAACAATCCGTGCGGCGCGGCGACGGCCGGCACGATTGGCGAAGCGATGGAGCGAGCGTGGAACGGCGACCCGCTCAGTGCGTTCGGGTCGGTGCTCGGTTTCAACGTGCCAGTGGATGCCGCCGCCGCCGAGTTTTTAGCCGGCCCTGACCGATTCGTGGAGGCGATTGTTGCCCCCAGCTTTACGTCCGAGGCGTTTGAGATTCTCACGACACGCCCCAAGTGGAAGGCGAATGTTCGGCTTCTTGAAGTCGGAAAAATCGAACCGGGGCACGGCGCGCTCGAATTCCGGCAGATCAACGGCGGCATGTTGTGCCAGAACGCCGACGACCTAGCCGATGACGAGAGCGAATGGAAAGTGGTGACCGAGGCCCAGCCGAGCGAGTTGCAGTGGGCCGAATTGCGGTTTGCGTGGGCCGTGTGTCGGCATGTGAAGTCGAACGCCATCGTGCTGGCCAAGGATTCGGCGCTTGTCGGCGTGGGGGCTGGCCAGATGAGTCGCGTGGACTCGGTGGAAATCGCGATCCGCAAGGCGGGCGATCGAGCCCGTGGAGCGGTGCTTGCCTCGGATGCGTTTTTTCCGTTCGACGATTCGATCCACGAGGCGGCTGCGGCGGGAATTTCCGCCATCATCCAACCGGGTGGTTCCCGTCGCGATGAGGAGGTGATTGCCGCCTGCAATAAGCACGGGCTTCCAATGATTTTTACCGGCCGCCGACATTTCCGGCATTAGGCGTGGTCAGGCTTTCCAGCCTGACGAAAATTGCGGTTTTGGCGACTTTTCGGGGATTTGCTGGTGCTGGGAAATGTCAGGCTAGAAAGCCTGACCTACGCCGCGTTAGTTGCCGGTTTGCTGGGTTTAGTACAGAATAGAGTTGGAGCAGAAATTCTTTTCATCGCACGGTAGCGAATGCCTGGGGACGGATTGTTTCGGGATTTTCGATGGCTGACGTAACCTTGCGAGTATTAGACGGCGCTGACCGCGGGCGCGAGTTCAAGCTTTTGACCACGCCGGTAACCATCGGCCGCGAAGAGGGGAACACCGTCCAGCTCAACGACGAGCGGATCAGCCGTTACCACATCAAAATCCAGGAAGATGACGGCAAGCTCGTGCTCACCGATTTGGAGAGCACGAACGGCACCCGGGTAAACGGCGAAGACGTGCAGCTTCGCATTTTGCGATTTGGCGATGTGATTGCTGTTGGCCGTAGCGTGCTCCTCTACGGTACGCGCGACCAGATCGTAAGCCGACTCGACGAACTGCGCGGCAACGGGCTGGAGCTGACGGGGGAACTCGATTCCTCAAAGTTGTCGCAGCATTTGGAGGCCGACTCGGCCGACTTCGAAATTCGCTGGGGAGCGTCGGATAACTTACACAGCACGCTGCATATCCCCGTGCCGCCCGAAATTCCGGACGGCCTGAGCCCCGGCCAAGCGGCGCAGCTTTCGGAGATCTTCGAATATCTGCACTTGCAAAGCCGACTGCTCGTGCAATCGGTATCGATGCCCGAAGACGCAATCGAGGTAAAGCTCGACCTCATCCAATGGCAGCAAATGCTTGATCTGCAATCGCACATTGCGGAGTACTTGCGGAAGGTTGGCGAGCCTGGGGCGGAGTAGTGTTACCTGTTTGATAGACCAAGGTTTGGCTGAAAGCTGTAGTACGGATGGAAGAGCCTTCAAAAGTACCGGCGACGCAGTGTGGCATACCTCGATGGGCAATTTGTTTCGCGCTCGTTACGTGGGTGGTCGTGGCGTTCACGATCGCACTCTATTTTATCTTCTTATGGGCGGGGCATGCACCTCACGGTGTATGGGCGGCCCTTACCATCGGTGCTCTCCTAGTGGCGGTTTCGCTGGTGGTGTTCGTGGGTGGATACCGAACAGTGCGCGGCCCGAATCGTGTCATGTCGTTGGCCGTGGTGCTATTGGGAACCACGCCGGTTGTGTGGTTAGCGATGTTTCTACTCTCGCTTTTTATAAAAGCCGAGCGACGCGAGCCAATTCCTTTGAATACGCCAACGCGGATGGCGGGGCTATGGTTCCTATCGTTGGGAGACTTGGAAGCTCGTTGGCGGTACCCGCGTTGGACGCAGGGCCGGCATGTCATGCTAATAGACGACGGCGAGCGCTGCGAGCCGGAGAAGCTTCTTGCACACATGGATGAACACATGGAGCAAATGGCGGCCCATCTGCAAGTTTCTGTGCCCGTTACGCCGATGCGTTGGGTTCGCGGTTCATTGGTCGGCCAGCATGGCCGGGCGTTTTGGAACTGCGGCATTTGCAATGAAACCGATCTCCCAACCGAGCTGACGACGCTGGATCGTCACGAAATGGCCCACGTGCTTATCACAATGACGAGCGATAAGGAGCAGAATCCGCCAGCGGTATTGGCCGAAGGTTGGGCCGAGTCGCAATCGCGGGATCGAGCCGACCTGATTTTGGCATTGGTCGATAAATACAACCAAGGCGAGCAATACACGTTGCAGGAGTTGATTGGTCCCGATTGGTATAATCGTTCGGCGGGACCGGCCTATCATCACGGCGGACCCTTGGTGATTTACTTGATGGAGCATTACGGCCCGGAGAAATTTCTGAGTTTGTACCACGGCGTGCGCCCGGCTACCTTTCTGGCTGACTGCGAGCGCATTCTGGGCGATTCGTGGGAGGTTGTAGAGGAGCGGTTTTGGAAGTGGCTCGACCAAGAAGCGACCGCGGCACTCGCCGCTTTGGCAGAGCATCAAGGGATCGTTGAGAAACAACAAGCCGCGAAGAATGTGGAGCTTGCTGAATCGGTTGATCCAGCGCAGTGGAACGCGATTCTCGATGGCTACCGTGCTGCGTGGTCGAAACGGCCGGCTATGCCGGAGGTGTGCGCGTTTGCCTTCGAGCGAGTCGTGACAAGCGATGATCCATCTGCAGCGAGTGAGGCGTTGTCTCAATATGTTATCGATGGTAAGCGAATTTGGCGGATCGACACTTACGGTTCTAGCAATTTTACGCACTGTCTTTTGTGCAATGCCGAAGCGGCAGTATCGTACAGTGTGACGGCCAATGGTCGCATTACACGGTCGGACGATCGTCGACCGCCGGAATCCGTGCTAGCCAGTATCCATCGCGATTGGGATGAATACACAGGGTTAGCCGATTTGGGGCATCATTTGCCAATTGCACCGGAGCGGCGTTATCTGATAGCAAGTCGAATCACGTCCATTCGTCCTCCCTCGACACCAGATGAATCGTTATGGGAAATCGAATTCGTCTCTCGTAGGTTAGAAACCACCAAGGAAACCACCTACAAAATGCAACTCGACGCGGCCGCCGATTGGTGTATTGCGAACGAACGGGAAGAGTCTGCCGATAACTGTAGTGAAAGACGGAGTACGTTAAAGACCATCTTGGGCCGTGCGGCGGCCATCGAGACCGCTTTTCATAACGAGGGCGAAAACAAGAAGTGGACGGTTTGCTTGCGTCTTCGGGAGTTGAAGGCGGAGGAAGCCGAGCAAGTTCGTCAACAAGTTGAGTCGCTAGCGCGCCGAAGCTTGACCCGAAGTTGGTCGAGCATCCTGTTCCAGCCAATTGTGTTCGCGATTGCCTGGCCTAGTGTGGGTGTATTGTTATTTGTTGTCGGAATATTTGAACTAACCCGCAAGAATGCGAGTCAAGTTAGGTAGTGGTACAGTTTGACAGAAAAAGTGTAGTCCGCTCGCCCCGCGAGCGGAAATTCATCTCGCGGAGCGAGATGACTACACTAAACTGATCCACTACCTTCTTTTATTCGGACTGCATGACAATCGATTGCTCGATGCGATAGAATGCGTGCTATCCATTGATTCGTGATTCTGGGGCGAAGACGCCCCGGCTCGCTTTGGGAAGGGAACCACAGTGACGACGCGGCCGTTTGTTCATCTGCATTGCCATAGCCATTACAGTTTGCTCGATGGAGCCAGCCCGATCAAAGCAATGGTGGGGCGGGCAAAAGAGTTGGGGATGAGCGCGCTGGCGATTACGGACCATGGCAATCTCTACGGGGCGCTCGAGTTCTACGCCGCTTGTCGCGATCAGGGCATCAACCCCATCGTGGGTTATGAGGCGTACGTGGCACCGGGCAGCCGGTTCGATCGAAATGTTGGCACCAAGGGCGAGTCGAACTACCATCTTACGCTACTCGTGGCCAACCGCATTGGCTTTCAGAACCTCGTGCAGCTTTCCAGCAAAGCGTTTCTCGAAGGTTTTTATCACAAGCCGCGCATCGATCGTGAGTTGCTCGAAAAGTTCAGCGAGGGCATTATTTGTCTCAGCGGGTGTGTGTCGGGCGAGTTGAGCCGGTCGTTGTTGAGCGGCAACACGGCCGACGAAGCGTTCGCCCGTGGCAAAGAGCACGCGGCTTGGTTCCACAAACTTTTTGGCGATCGCTACTTCATCGAAATTCAGGATAACGGGCTCGACATCCAACGGCAGGCGAAGGAACTGTCTGTCGATTTAGCCAACCGCATGGGTTTGCCGCTTGTGGCAACGAGCGATGCCCACTACGTGCGGCAGGAGGATGCGGTCGCGCAGGATGTGCTGCTGTGCATCAATACGGGCAAGTTTCGCACCGATACCAATCGCATGCGTATGGAGGGAGATCAGTTCTTCATCCGCGGCCAAGAGGATATGTACGGTGCATTCCCCGGACTCGAAGACGCGGTTGCGCGGAGTCAGCAAATTGCCGATTCGGTCGATCTGCAACTCGAGCTCGGCAAGCGGCATTTCCCCACGTTTGCCACGCCGCCCGAGAAAACGAAAGCCGAATACTTGCGTGAACTGTGCGAAGCGGGGCTTCGCGAGCGTTATGCCGACGACCCGCGGCGTTGGCAAAACGGCGACCCCACAACCGGCCAGTTCAGCGATGAAGTGAAGCAGCGGCTCGATCGTGAAATCTATGTCATCGACAAGTTGGGTTTTCCCGATTACTTCCTCATTGTGTGGGATTTCGTGCGACACGCGGTCGAGAGTGGCATCCCGTGTACGGCACGTGGCTCGGGCGTCGGCTCGCTCGTGTGTTACGCGCTGAAGATCAGCCATGTTTGCCCGCTCAATTACGATTTGCTGTTCGAGCGGTTCTTGGATGAAAACCGCCGCGAAGCGCCCGATATCGATATCGACTTCTGCAAAGAGCGCCGCGGCGAAGTCATTCAGTACGTGAAAGATAAATACGGCGAAGCGAATGTGGCGCAAATTGGCACGTTCGGCACGCTGGCCGCTAGGGCAGCTATACGCGACGTGGGCCGCACGCTTGGCATTCCCATTTTCCGCGTCGACCAAATCGTGGGCATGGTGCCCGACCATCTCGGCATTTCGCTAAACGAGGCGCTCGAACAAAGCGACGAGTTGAAGAAGACGTACAATTCCGACGCGGAGGTGCGCGAGTTGATCGACCTCGCGCGAAAAATCGAGGGCCTCGCACGGAATGTGGGTACGCACGCCGCGGCGGTGGTGATCGCGGAGAAGCCCGTTGAACAATACGTGCCGCTGCAATTCGTGAAAGGCAAGACGGAAGTCATTACCCAATGGGCGATGGGTGACGTGGAACGCGCGGGCCTGCTGAAGATGGACTTCCTCGGCTTGCGGAACCTCACGATTTTGGCCAAGGCAGTCGATCTTATCGAACAATCGCAAGGCAAACGAGTCGATCCACATAAGTTTCCGCTCGACGACAAGCCGTCATTCGCCCTGCTCTGCCGCGGCGAAACCAAAGGCATCTTCCAGCTCGAAAGCGGCGGCATTCGCGACCTGCTGCAGCGAATGAAGCCCGACCACTTCCGCGACATCATCGCCACGAACGCGCTTTACCGGCCGGGCCCGCTCGAAGGCGGCATGGTCGATGAATACATCGAAGTGAAGCACGGCCGCAAGGAGCCATACTATCCGCATCCGGTGATGAAAGACGTGCTCGAAGAAACCCACGGCGTGATGGTGTTTCAAGAGCAAGTGATGCGGATTATCAACTTGGTGGGCAACATCCCGCTCGCCGATGCTTATTCGTGCATCAAGGCGATCAGCAAGAAAAAACTTGCGATGATCGCCAAGTTCCGCGAGCAATTTATCGAAGGTGCGCGGGAGAAAGGGCTTGAGAAAAAGAAAGCCGAGGAACTGTTTAGTCAGATCGAAAAGTTCGCTGGCTACGGCTTCAACAAGTCGCACAGTACTGCGTACGCGCTGATCGCCTATCAAACAGCCTACCTTAAGGCGCACTACCCGGTCGAGTTCATGGCCGCCCTGCTCTCGGGCGACATCCCGGGCCGCAATTTCAAAAGCAAGGATTCGCTTGTCGAACATCTCGAAGACTGTAAGCGGATGCAGGTCGAGGTCGTACCGCCGGATGTAAACACCTCCGAAGTGGACTTCGCGGTATCCGATGGCAAAATTTTGTTCGGTCTCAGTGCCGTCAAAGGTTGCGGCAGCGGTGCATCGGAAGCCATCGTGGCCGCGCGTAATGCCGATGGGCCTTTCACCAGCCTGTTCGACTTCTGCGAACGGCTCGATCCGCAGCAATGCGGACGTGCCGTGATCGAAACGCTTATCAAAGCAGGCGCGTTCGATTCACTCGGTGCGCGCCGAGCCCAACTCATGGCCGCGATTGATCGCGCCATGCAGTGTGGCGCGGCGGTGCTTGCCGATCGAAAAAGTGGCCAGCGCGGCTTATTCATGGATGCCGACGACGAGCCGGCTGCCGCATCGAAGAGCGTTCTGCCCGAAGTGCCCGAGTATGAAGAAAAAGAACGCCTCGCGATGGAAAAGGAAGTGCTCGGCTTCTACCTGTCGAGCCATCCGCTCGCCGAGCACGAAGGTACGCTGCGCACGTTCTGCACGCACATGAGCACGGGGCTTGCGAAACTCGAGGCGCGCAGTGAAGTATTAGTCGGCGGAATGTTGGCTGCGATCAAGTTCTCGCATACGAAGAACCCCAAGCCGGGAGCCAACTCCAAGTACGCGATGTGGGATTTGGAGGACTTGGAAGGCATCGTCCGTTGCATCATGTGGCCAGAACAGTTCGCGCAGTTCAGCGAGCATGTGAAGGCCGATACGATCCTGGCGATGCGAGCCAAGGTGGATAAGCGGCCCGGTGTGGACGAAGTAAATCTCATCATCGACGAACTAATCCCGCTAGATGAGCTCTCAGCCCGCTTTACCAGCGGCGTTACGATTCGCGTGCGTGAAGATGTGCATGGCATTGACGCGCTCACGACGCTACGAGAAATCGTTCGCGGCTATCCCGGCAGCAAGCCGTTGAAGCTGCGTCTCGAATTGGTCGACGGCGGCACCGCGATGATCGACGCAAAGGGGGGCGTGGCGATTGATCCGGAGTTCCGCCGTCGCGTGGACGACCTGCTCGGCGCAGGAAACTTCCGCCTCCAAGGCGCGGCACCGAAGCCTTCGGGGCCGCCGCAGAACGGCAACGGCCGACGACGTGCGATGGTTAGAAGCTAATGGCCGGGTAGTGGTACAGTTTAGTGTAGCCATCACGCTCCGCGTGATGAATGTCCTCTCGCGGAGCGAGAGGACTACACTTTTCCGAACAAACTGTACCACTACTAATAGCCGAATTTCCCAATGCAGATCGAGAATCATGCTATAATAAACGCCGGTAGTTAATTACCCATTCAGCATGAATAGTATGTCGTCTTCACGGCCACCTTTGCGATACGATCTACACGTTCCTCCTGATGGGAGGATCGAGGTCCAGCTTCCATTGCCGATATCGCCACACATCACCGTCTATGTGGTCGAGAACATTGACGACTCTACTGGTGACTTGTTGAACGCGAGTAACAGCGCCATCGACTTCTGGGATAATCCGGAAGACGACGAGGATTGGAATGACGCCTAAGCAAGGTGACATTGTTCTAATTCCAGTTCCATTCACGGATTTGTCATCGCAGAAGCGACGACCGGTCGTCGTGATTTCGAGTGACGATTATAACAAACGTTCCCCAGATGTCGTGACCGTTGCCATGACATCGAATCCCTCAATTACTCCGTTTAGCTTTCGGATAGATTCTGGAGATCTAGTTGAAGGAGCGCTGAATCGTCCAGGGACAATCAGAGCAGATAAGATATTTACCTTGGCACAAACGATTATTGTTAAGAAGTTTGGCAGAGTATCTCCCGCTACTGTTTCTAGAATTCGATCGTTTTTAGAAGAACTTACCAAGCAGTAACTTGGCAGCACCAGGCAATTATAAAGTAATACCCATGCCGCAAATTCATCGCATTCTTGTAACCGGCGGTGCCGGTTTTCTCGGCTCGCATTTGTGCGAACGATTGGTCGAGCAAGGCCACGACGTTATCTGTATCGATAACTTCTTCACCAGCCAAAAAACGAACGTTTCGCATCTGTTGAAAGAACCGAACTTCGACCTCGTGCGGCACGACATCACCCAACCGCTCGTGCTCGATGTGGACCGGGTATTTAACCTGGCCTGTCCTGCCGCGCCGGGCCATTATCAATACAATCCCATCAAAACCATGAAGACGTCGATCCTTGGTGCCATCCACACGCTCGGCATCGCTCGCCGCTGCAACGCCAGAATTCTGCAGGCTTCGACCAGCGAGGTTTATGGTGACCCGGAAGTGCATCCGCAGAGCGAATCTTATCGCGGGGCGGTGAATTGCATCGGCCCGCGCGCCTGTTACGACGAAGGCAAGCGCGCGGCCGAAACGCTGTTCATGGACTACCATCGCATGCACAAGCTCAATATCCGCATCGTGCGAATTTTCAATACGTACGGCCCGCGCATGCACCCGTACGACGGCCGAGTGGTGTCGAACTTCATTCGTCAGGCGCTGCACAACGAAGACATCACAATGTTTGGCGATGGCGGCCAGACTCGCTCGTTTTGCTACCGCGATGACCTAGTCGAAGGAATGTTGCGAATGATGGACGCGCCAAACGACTGTGTGGGGCCCATCAATCTCGGCAATCCGGACGAGTTCACGATTCTCGAACTGGCCAAGCAAATAATCGAGCTCACTGGCAGCAAATCAAAAATCGTGCATAAAGATTTGCCCGTGGATGACCCCACACGCCGCCAGCCCGATATCACCTTGGCCAAGAAGCATCTCAACTGGTCGCCGCCAACCAAGCTTCGCGACGGGCTTATCAAAACCATTGAATGGTTCCGCACGATTCGCTGGGACGAATACCGCGCGCCAACGCCCAATTACTAATCGGTAGTCGCACGCTGGGGGCTGATTATCGTCTCGTCTTCAACCGATAGTCCACTTCGTGTTGCACGAATCTTAGCGAAGTGGGTGGTCAGACCTTCGTGGTCTACGATTCGCGTCTCGACCGTAGTGCGGCGCACGCCTTTCCAAACATCCTCCCAAGTCGGCGGCACGAGCGATGCCTCCGACTCGAAGTGTTCGTAGGTAGCCCGGTCTCCGGGGAACGATGCTGATTGATCGACAAACAGCGAGTCCGCATCCGCATATTTCCGTTGTTGTATCGCACGAACAAAGTTATGCGCGTGGATTGTCGGCAATACCAACCAAAAGCAAACCACGATCGCGAGTATTAATACACCGTAAATCGTGAGCCAAGCCGCGCGTGGGAGGCTCCTTCGAGTTCGACTTGCCTCTTGCTGAGCCGGGGGCATTTCGCCAAACCAAGTCGCTGGCAGAAAGTAAACCAATAGCAAACCCAGCGTGGCACCGAGTGCATCGGCCAGCCAATCCCACACGCTGGCCACGCGGCCGACGATCGGCTGAGTTAGCTCTTCGAGAGTGGCATACAGTATGACAAGCGTCAGCGCCATAAACAATTGGCGGCCACCAAACCGGCCGGCCGACACTCGCCATGTCGTCGCCAGAATAACGGCCAGCGCGGCGAATGCACCCAAGTGGGCCACTTTATCGGCCGAGCCCAGGTTCGTCGTCAACCGATGCATCGGTATGTGCGTGGTCGTAAATAGTGCAGCCCAATAACACGCCAAAGCCAACTGCCATAACCGTGGATTTCTTAAATACCCAACGAACGTTCGTGGCATGGCGGTAGGATCGATTGTATGTTGTTAACGACAATTGTACGCTGTAACAATATAGTGGTAATCATCCAATAAATTCGGGGCGATGAACACAGGGCTTTCCCACGACAAAGATTTAGCAAGCGTAAGCCGCTTAAGCGAGAGGTGCAAATTATGACGCGCATTGTATTTCCAGGCGGGGGCCGGCAGTTCGGCGGTGGCGGCGGGCGGCCACGTAGCGGTTTGAAAATGCGGCTCATCATTGCGGCAGTGCTCGTGCTGTTCGCTTTCGTGTCGTACTACGGTCGCCCTGGGGACGAAAACCAAATCACGGGCGAAAGCCAGCGCGTGGCTTTTAGCGAAGAGGCCGACGAGGTGCAGATGGGTTTGCAGGCTGTTCCCGAAGTGGCGGCTCAGTTTGGCGGGGCTGATCCCGACCCGCGAGCCCAAGCTATGGTGAAACAGGTTGGCGAGCGATTGCTTCAGGCATTGGACGATAGCTTGGAGCCGGGTGGCCGCACGAATCCGTATCGCGATGCATTTCGATTCACGCTGCTGGCCGACCAGAAAACCGTGAATGCATTTGCGCTGCCTGGTGGGCAGATTTTCATCACACGCGCATTGTTTCGCGATTTGCAAACCGAAGGGCAGTTAGCCGGTGTGTTGGCCCACGAGATTGGACACGTGATCGAGCGTCACGGTAATCAGCAGATGGCGAAACAAAAGTTCTTTCAAGGGTTAGCTGCGGCAGGTGGTGTAGCCGGGGGGAGTCAGAGCAGCGCGCAGATCGCCAGCCAGGTGGCAAGTATGGCACAAATGAGCTACGGCCGCGATGCGGAATATGAATCCGATGAATGGGGCATTCGGTTGACCACGTTGGCGGGCTACGATCCGCGTTCGATGTTGGGAGTAATGCAAGTGCTCGAACAGGCTAGCGGCGGTCCGTCGCCCCCTGAGATCTTAAGCACGCATCCCAGCTCCCCAAATCGCATCAAAAGAATAAAAGAGCTCATTGAGAAAGAGTTTCCCAACGGTGTGCCAGTTGGTTTGGAGAAGTAGACCAGGCGTGCTAGATCCTATCGAGTTCACGATCATTTCCGGCGGTCAAACCGGTGCCGATCGCGCTGCTCTGGACTTCGCGATTGAGTGCGGAATTCCCCATGGCGGCTGGTGTCCGCGCTGGCGACTTGCCGAAGACGGAGCAATTTCATCGCGTTATGCGTTGTGCGAAACGCCTTCGCGTCGTTACGCTCAGCGTACCGAGTGGAACATTCGCGATAGTGATGCAACGGTGGCCTTCACTCTCGCGGCGGAGCTAAAAGGTGGAACTTTGCTGACGATCGAGCTTGCGAAGCGTCTCAAAAAGCCCGTTTTGCATTTGACGCGTGAGACACTCGCGATCCAGTTTAGCGAAGAGGACTTGATCTCGTCGGCCGCCGAACTGTTGCAAGCATTTATCGCCGAGCACCGCGTCGACATTCTCAACGTGGCGGGCCCTCGCGCGTCGCAAGAGCCTCAGGTCGCCGGGTTTGTCCATGCCGTGCTACAACGAACCCTATCGTTGCCGCTGAGTGGTTAGAGAATACCTCACGCAGAGGCCAAAGTTTACAAAGCATGTTTAGAGAGCCATGACTCGCGTAACCGAGCCTCGGTTTGAGTTTGAGGATTAGCGAAAATTCAGTGTGGATCAGCGTTCTCGAAAATCACCCCTGCCAAAGGCTTCAAAGTGCTTCTCCCTGCGGCCTTCGCCCCTGCGTGAGGGAAATAGCCGGCTGAATTCCTGGAAACGTGAATCTCCAAACAACCTCTGCTAGCACGCCGTCGCCATGTTAAACCCTGCGGGTATGGCAAAGGTTTCCTTAGGGGCTGAGCTTTGTGATTGCGCAAGAGTCACCGCCAAAAACTGGCCAATTACATTTGTAGCGTTTGTAGCGGCGATACCAGTTGTGAGTGCTGCCGATTGTGCGGTCTGCGCTGGCTATGCCGTATGTGTCAGTCGTGCGGCAGGCGGAACAAAAGGGACCGGCACCCGCATCCTGCCGGATCAGGAGTCTAGGATGAAAACCTCTTTTCTGCGAACGCTGGTAGCGCTTGGAGCGCTCGCGACTCTTTCGCCGTTCGCCACCGCCGATCAGCGCGGTTTCGGGAATTTGTTAGGTCAATGGTCGAATCAACAATCGAATCAGCAGAGCAGCTTCGATGCCGATCAGGCATCGTACGCTAGCGATGGTGCTAGCGACCAAGTATTGCCTGCCTACAGTGAGCAATTCGCCGGCAACGGCGGATACGGCCCTGAAAGCTATGCAATGTACGGCGGCGTCAACGCCTGTTCGTGCGAATCGTGCCAAGGCGGTTACGACGGTAGCTACGGTTCTTGTGACGGCGGCTGTTATGACGGCAGTTGTTACTCGGGTGACTGCTACTCGGGCAACTGCGATTCCAATTATTGCGGCAACTGCAATCAAGGATGCGGCAACGCCGCCATGTGTTATTTTGAAATCCAAAACATATTCTTGCGGCCGCACGTCTCGAGCGATGTCGCCGGCAAGCTTCGCGAGAATTATGAATACTCGCCTCGGTTTATCCTCGGCTACGAAACTCCTTCGGGGCTTGGTGCGCGTGGCCGCTACTGGACGTACTCACACACCACTTCAACCGTGGGTGGTTCCAATTCGCTTGGCCTCGATTTCGATGTAATCGACGTTGAAGGCACGGCCCGCTTCAGTTCGCAACGTGCCGACCTGTTGGTCTCCGGCGGTGTTCGTTGGGCTCATATCGTTGTCGAAGAGGATAACGAAGACGCCGTCGGCACCGAGATGCCAGGCATCACGTTCGCCGCCGATGGCCGCCTGCGTCTTTGCGGCACATGCAGTTCGCAGTGGTCGGCGGTTGCCGGTGCTCGCTGGTCGCTTCTCGGCGGCGATTGGAAAGGCGACAGCAACAACGTGATCGAACCCACATTCGACGACAACGTGAACGTGCAAGAAATTTATGGCGGTGTCGAATACCTGCGCCACCTAGGGTCATGCGATGTTTACGCTCGTGCCGTGTTCGAAGTCCAAAACTGGCATAGCGATGCCTTGGGCGCAACGACTTCAACCGATTCGCTGGGCTTTATCGGCCCCTCGATTCAAGCCGGCGTTTCGTACTAACACCTCTTTCCAAGGGGAGGGTAACGCTCTTGCCGAGCCTTGCCCTCCCTTTTTTGAAACATTGCCCAGCACCACCGGGATACGCCTCGACCCAAGGCACCCCGGTGGACCCCAGAAGCCACGCCCCGTTCCCGCGGGGGCGTGGCTTTATTTATTTACCACCGGGCACGGAGAAGAATTACTTGATTTAGGATGCAGGATGTGGATGCAGGGGCAGGGCAAGACATTCCGTTCGGTCCCCCACCCCCCACCCCCGCATCCACTATCCCACATCCTGCAAATCCTCCGTGCCCTCCGTGTCTCCGTAGTAAATAAATTCCGCAACAGTTCGACGGCACGCCGCGCTCGGTGTACGCTTGAGGCTTCGCACCCAGCATCTAACCAACGCGAGCTTTCGCCTCGAATGAACATCTCCCCAGAAGAAGCACGAATCGGTTGGATCGGCACCGGGGTCATGGGCCGTTCCATGTGCGGCCATCTCATCAACGCCGGCTACAAAGTCACCCTTTATAACCGCACCAAAGAAAAGGCGGCCGAACTTATCGACCGCGGCGGCACTTGGGCTAACTCCCCGCGCGAAGTGGCCGAGTCGGCCGATGTCGTGATCTCGATCGTCGGCTACCCGAGCGATGTGCATGAAGTAATCCTCGGCAACAACGGCGCGCTCGCCGGTTCAAAGAGCGGTGCCGTCATCGTCGATATGACCACCAGCCGGCCATCGCTGGCAGTCGAGATTGCCAAAAAGTGTTCAGAAAAAGACATCACCAGCATCGATGCGCCCGTTTCCGGCGGCGATGTGGGTGCCAAGAACGCCACGCTTTCCATCATGATTGGCGGCGATGAAGCAACCGTTCAATCGCTTGAACCAATTTGGAAAACTCTTGGTTCCAAATGGGTGTACCAAGGTGCCGCAGGCGCGGGCCAACACACCAAGATGGTCAATCAAACTCTCATCGCCACCGGCATGATCGGCGTCTGCGAAGCCCTGCTCTACGGCTACAAAGCCGGACTCGATTTGGAGAAGGTGCTCGAATCAGTAGCCTCTGGTGCGGCTGGCAGTTGGTCGCTCTCCAACCTGGGCCCTCGCATCATCGCCAACAACTTCGACCCCGGGTTCTTCGTTGCCCACTTCATTAAAGACATGGGCATCGCGCTCGAGGAAGCGCGACGGATGGGCCTGGCCCTTCCCGGCATGGCTCTCGGAGAACAGCTCTACCAAGCCGTGGCCGCTCAAGGCCACGCCCGTTGCGGCACCCACGCACTCATACTGGCCCTAGCCCAACTCTCGGCCATCGACTGGTTTGCCCGCGATTAAGGCCTCTTTTCGTGCTATCTTTACGAGCCGAGGGTGGGCTGAGGCAATGCCCCAGGGGCTAACGCTTCCCGACCAGGCAAGGCACTATGTTGGCCGAATAGAGAGGTCGTGAGGATATTAGCGATATTCCGCAGCCCCACCAGCCAAGAAGCTGGCCTCTGACAGCGAATAACGTCTAGGGATGGGGGAAGCCACTAGACGTTTCCATCTGCTTGACTCATATTTTAGAGAACCACCCTACTGGGTAATTCTCGTGTTTACGTTACTTTTTGGAGACTCGAAAATGAAGAAGTTTTTCGCCCTGATGCTCGCCGTCTCGGCAATGATCGTCAGCGGTTGTGCCAAGTCGGAAACCCCGCCAGCCACTCCACCGGCTGAAGAAGCACAGACCGAATCAGTCGATCCAGGCGCTACCCCGCCAGCCGAAGAGCCAGCAGAAACCAATTAATTCACTTCGCTAATCTAACGATTGGCAGAAGTTTGACTCGAAGCCGCGAGCGATGAAGCCCTATCGGCATTCATCGACTCGCGGCTTTTTCATGCGCTCAGAATAAAAGCATTGACAGCGCATCCCCGATTTAATACTATGCAATACATAGTATGCAACGCAGGGCATTCAAGGTGCGAGGTCAGAATCATGAAACTCGAACGCGAACTCATGCGAGGAGCCGCCCCCACGGCCGTCATGCAGCTCCTCTCCAGTGGCGAAAAGTACGGCTACGAATTGGTCGAAGCCCTCTCACAAAAATCGAACGGCGTGCTGGCGATGGGGCAATCCACGCTCTATCCCCTGCTCTACAATCTCGAAGCCAAGGGGCTTGTTACGTCGCGCGTGGATGAAAAAGGTGCCAGGCCCAGGCGTTTTTATCGCCTTACCGCCTCGGGCCGTCGCAAGCTGGCCGATGACACCAAGCAGTGGCAAGCACTCTGGGAAGCACTGCGTTCCCTCGGCGTAGCCACTCAGCCGGCATCGCGAGCCACGGGAGGCGCGCGATGAACGAAGCCTCGATTGATATCTTGCGACGAATTCGCCATACTCGCCTGCGCGACGCAGTAAGGGGACGCTTCGACGCCAGTCTCGATTGGAGAGCGACGATCCAGCGGGCCGAATTGCCACCCGAATTAACCATGTTGGTTAGCGACGTGGTTCGTCGCACACGTCTGTGGCGAAGCGAGCGGGTAGCGGTAGCCCAAGAGCTTATCGCTCACTTTCAAGACGGAATCGACGCCGGCACATCCTCGCAAGAACTTGCTCAATCATTCGGCGACCCCAAACAAACGGCCCGTATGATTAGGCGCGCCAAACATCGTTGCCGCCCGCTCGTTTGGCAGCTATTTCGAGTCGGGGTTTGGGTGCTTTTGTTGTCGGGCATACTGTATTTTTTGTTAGCTGTCTGGATGTCACTCGATCGGCCCGTGGTTAAGGTCAATTACCTCGACATCGTTAACCAGCGGGCCCGTTCGGTGGCAGTACCGGACCGGGCGTGGCCCCTGTATCGCAAAGCTGCCTTGAAGATGGGGCGAAACTTAGGCAAGCCGCTTGTCGACGAAGCGTTCATTGCCGCCAGCTCTGCGAAGCCGGGCGATAAGAATTGGCAATCTGCTCAGTCATTTCTTCAGAAGCATGCCAGTGAACTCGCTACGATTCGTAAAGCAGCCAATATGCCCGGCCTTGGCTTGCCGGCACGTACAGCATTGGCCGAATACGAATTCGAGGATCGAAAGCTTTTTGGTTATGAGAAAGAACTGAACGATAAAGCAAAGAAGGCAACCTCCAGCGAGGCACCATGGCTTTTCTCGGTGTTGCTTACCGACCTTTCGGTGTTGCGCGAACTGTCAGATTTACTCGTCACCGACACTCTTCGGGCGGCCGAGGCTGGCGATGGAGAAATCGCACTTGCGAATGTCGTTGCCATGCTCGGCATGGCTAGGCACTGTGAAGAAAAGCCTGTGTTAGTCAGCATGCTGGTGGCGGCCGCCATTGAGGCAAAAAGTTTTACCGTCGTGCAAAGCGTGTTGCGCGATCATCCGGCGTTATGGACCGACGCAAACCTTCGCGATCTAGCCCATCGGGTTGCCGCCTCCCGAATCGATTGGAAACGCGGCTTCGAAGGCGACCGAGCGTATTTTTACGATGTCATCCAGCGGCTTTACACCGACGACGGCAACGGCGATGGGCGGCTCGCGTCGCGCGTCGCGGTCGATGGTACGAATAATGTTCTTGAAGCAATAGCCTCAATTTCAGCCGACTCACCTGCCAAACAATCGACGACCGGACATCGAACCATGGCATTTTTCGCAATGCCCGCGGCGAACTTTGTTTTGGCATCCCGCAAGCAAATGACGGAAATGCACGATCGACTAACACTCGAAGCGATTGACCTACTGGACACCCCCCTCTGGGAAACATCCACCCCCATCGAAGAAGAAATCCTTCAACGGCGTGACATGCCCCTTGGTCGATTACGGTATATGTTCGTTGATCTGCTCTTCCCATCCACTGAGGGCTTAAGACACTGGTATCAGTTTGCGGAGGGCCGACGAGAAGGTGTCATGATCGGCATCGCACTCGAACTCTACCATCGCGAACACGGCAAATGGCCCGAATCGCTCGCCGAGCTTTCGCCTCGTTGGCTGCCGAAACTGCCAGTCGATCGCATCACGGGCAAACCGTTGCAATACCGCATCATCGACGATCGTCCAATCGTGTACAGCATCGGCGTCGACGGCATCGACGACGGCGGCAAACTTCCCGTCGCCTGCGAAGGTGATACTGATAAGTACCGTGTTTCCATGCCTGCGGAGTGGGGAAACCCCGACGCAACGCAGTCGTCGAAAGACGCCTTCTACGGCGACTGGCCTCTCTGGTCGATGGTGCCCGAGAGCAAAAGCCCCAACTAACAGCGAGCCGGGGCGTCCCCGCCCCCGAGTGCAACTGAATTATTTATCGTAAGCATCGTCACTTCAAGGACGTCGAAAGAGATCACACAACGTACATTCTTTATCTTACACGCATCACTTCTCCTCGGGGGCGGGGACGCCCCGGCTCGCTATTGGCGTGGCGCGTTGGCGCGTAGCAGTTATTCAAATATTGCTCATCCTTTACGGCGATATTCGAGCCTTCTTCAGCCCACCATGTTGCCCCATCAGCTAAGGGCCACTGTTCGCTGAGCAATTGTCCCAGCCAGCGTTTAACTAATCGGCGCACTTTCTCGCCGTGAATCGAGGGATCCACATCGCACAGCAAATGCACATGATCGTTCGCCGCCGAACAGATGCGATACACCCATCCACCGCGTTCGCAAATTGCCGGCAATTGGTTTTCAACAAATCGCCGCTGCTCTAACGTAAAATGCCGCGCTGGAAATTTCATCCGCTCACGATCGGACTGCACTCGCAGGATGTCGTGCGGCAGAAAAGGCTCAGACCGCTGGTTGTGCCGCTTATCAACAGTAGGTGCTTTAGCACTATGTAACCGCGTGCCGTAGGTACCGAAAGTGATATGCCACGTAGTGCGTGTGGGATCGAGGTGTTGCCTTACGCATGACATGCCAACACTATAGTGAGCCGGGGCGTCCCCGCCCCCGAGTGTTGGGGGAATAATTCTAAAAATTTGTCATTGTAAGGGAGTTGGAGCTACCACGAGACGCTTGCCTCGCTCGGAATTTGCACGCACCCTCGGGGTCGAGGACGCCCCGGCTCGCTGTACCGAAGGCGAAATAAAAACTTACTCCGGCAAATGATGCCCCATCTTGTCGCGCTTCGTCGCCAAGTAGCTCGCATTGTGTTCATGGATCGGGCCCACAATCGGCACTTGGTCAACCACTTCCAAATCGAACCCGCCGTAGATGAACGCATCTGTTTTCTTCGGGTTGTTCGTCAGCAGTCGCACCTTGCGAAGGCCGAGGTCTTTCAGAAGTTGAATGCCCACGCCGTAATCGCGCGGGTCGGCTTTGAAGCCTAATGCCAAATTCGCTTCGACCGTATCCAGCCCTTGATCCTGCAACGCGTAGGCTTTGATCTTTTCCGTGATGCCGATGCCCCGCCCCTCTTGAGGCAAATACACGAGCACGCCGGTGCCCTCGCGCTGGATCATTTCGAGCGCGAGGTGAAGTTGGTCGCCGCAATCGCAGCGTAGCGATTCAAGCAAATCGCCCGTGAAGCACGAGGAATGTAGCCGCACCAGCGGTGCCGCCACCTTCGTGGGGTCGCCCATCATGAACACAATCGGCTGTTGCGATTCATACTTCACGTCGTAGGCAATGATCGTGCCGGTGCCGTATTTCGTCGGCAGCCGTGCTTCCGCCACGCGATACACCAACTTCTCGCGCACGCGGCGATGGGCGATCAACTCTTCAATCGAAATGATCGGCAAGTCGAACCGCTTGGCCAGCGCGTGCAAGTCGTGGCGATTCGCGCGGTCGCCCGAGTCGTTGAGAATTTCACACAACACGCCGGCGGGCGTCAGATCGGCCATGCGTGCCAAATCGACTGCCGCCTCGGTGTGCCCGGCGCGCCGCAACACGCCGCCTTCCTTAGCAACGAGCGGCTGCACGTGCCCCGGTCGGCAGAAATCCGCCGGCTTGCTGTTCGGGTCGCAAAGCGACCGAATCGTAAGCGCCCGTTCGGCAGCCGTGATGCCCGTCTTGATCGACCTGTGATCCACCGTCACCGTGTAGTTCGTGCCCAGCGGAGCCGTGTTCTGCCCCACCATCAGCGGCAGTTCGAGCCGCTGGCTGGTCTCCGGAAGAATCGGCGTGCAAAGTTGCCCGCGGCCATGCGTGATCATGAAGTTCACCAACTCGGGCGTCACTCGCTCGGCCGCGCAAATAAAGTCACCCTCGTTTTCGCGGTCTTCCGCATCGACGACGATGATCGCCCGGCCATCCCGGATGGCATTCACGGCTTCTTCAATAGACGAAAACGATCCGGACACGCCTCAACTCGCTGGCAAAGAACAAATGCAAACGGCCTCGCGGAGAACGCCGTTTGCTCAGGTGGTGGGAGCTTCTATCATACGTATTATAGGTTTGGCAGGCGATACGGTCCCCCACCAGCAAGCGGCAATTCAATAATGACACGCATCACCACGATAATTTCCGCCATCTTGTGCGTTGCGTGCATGGAAATCGCTGGTGCTCGGGCCGAAAAACTTGCGGTGGAAGTCACGCGGAACCGCGAATACGTTCAGCGCGACTCCGGCCCGCTCGCCATGGATATCTACGCCCCGACAGACGGCGGGCCTTTCCCCGGCGTGCTCGTTGTTCACGGCGGCGCGTGGACCATGGGCTCACGAATGCAACTGGCGACCGTCGCCAATGCCCTGGCCGAGCACGGCTACGTGGCCGCGTCGGTCAGTTACCGCCTGGCCCCGACCCACAAATTCCCCGCACAGCTCGACGACTGCCGGGCCGCCGTGCGCTGGCTCCGCGAAAACGCGGGCGAATTCAAACTCGATCCGTCGAGAATCGGCGGTTTCGGCTACTCGGCCGGCGGCCAACTCGTAGCGCTGCTCGGCACAATAGATGACGGCGACTACCGCGAGCCCGATGTCAAAGCCAATGCGCCCAGCGCTCGTTTGCAAGCTGTCGTGGCAGGCGGTGCGCCGTGCGACTTCCGCGTGCTGGCCGAAGATAGCACCCGACTGGCCTACTGGCTCGGCGGCACGCGCGCCGCAAAACCCGATGCTTACCGCATCGCCTCGCCGGCCGCGTTCGTGTCGAGCGACGATCCGCCCATGTTCTTCTTCCACGGCACTCGCGATCTGCTCGTACCGGCACACAGCCCGCAACGCATGGTCTCACTTCTACTGAAGTCGCAAGTACCGGCGGAGATGCATCTCATCACCGGTGCCGGCCACCTCGAAGCGCTGTTCGATCAAGACACCATGCAAAAAGCGATGTCCTTCGCAGACAAGCACCTCAAAGACGCTTCACCTAAAACCTCGCTAACCAACCAGCGCGATATCGAGCCCACCTCCGTCGGTAGCGCGACCGCAATCGTCGTAATACCAAAGCCCGACAATTCTGAGAAAAGCGATGCAAAATAACGGCCTTGGCCACGAAGAATATATTGAACAGATGCATTTCTTCCGCACGCTCGGCGAGCGACTGGCCAGCAACGTGCCCGCCCAGGAAGTACTCGCTTCGGTCCGCGAAGAAGTGCTCGCCACCACCAAGCTGCCGCTGGCGATCGATTTCCTTTTAGGCGAACTCCGCCATGCCGGCGTGCTCGGCCCCGCGATGGCCCAGTTGTCACACTACTTCACGCCGTTCCAAGCCTTCGTTATTCAAGAGTCGGAAAACGAACGCCTGCGTTTCGACCTGCGCGTCGGCCTCGAAATTCTTTCCACGGAAGCCGAATACCGCGCCGGCAACGCCACACCGCAGGGTATCTTTCTCTATCAATTCGAATCGATCAGCCGCAATCGCCTTGGCTACGACCGCGGATTGGAAGCGGTGGCCGGCGACCCCGCGTTCGATGCCGCGTGGAAAACATGGATCCGAAAACTCCGCCGCCAGATCGGCATGGTCGACATCGCCGACCTGATCTACGTCTACAGCGAATACTACTGGCAACGCCAAGGTGGCCGGCGAACCAACTCCGCAACCACCGGCTCCGAGACAAGCAATCTCGATACAACGCCGCAAACGGAAGTTGAAAACGAATCGACTCCGACAGACGCTGAGGAAATCGTCGTTCTCTTCGGCGAGCGCGAAGGCCGCATTGCCCTCGCGAATCGTCACAAGGATCCGCTGTTTCTCTTTTCCTCGCTCCAGCGGCAGCTCGGTTATCCCGCCGTACCCCGCCCGAAACCAGCCGACCAGGAGCAGGCGTTGTTGCCCCAGCTAGCTCGCCGCCTCGAGCAACTCGAAATGCGGCTCAAAATCATCGAAGACGAGCAACGTGGCGGCATCGACCTCAGCCAATTCTACGAACGCCCGCCAGAGCCACCCGCATCCTTGTAGTAGCAGGCCTACTCCATGTGCCGCCCACCCCTGCCAAGTTAGTGCATTTTCAGAATTCGCGTTCCGAGGACGATCGATGCCAAAACAAAACCCTTAGCGGCGGCTACGCCGTCCAACCAGCGAACGGCATAAACAGAACGGTAAACCTAAAAACGCTCTGGGGCGCGTTAGCCGCATGGGCATGTACGCAATGCATGCTTACCCGGCCCCGCCGTGAAAGCATCCCCCCAAAAGCAACGCTACACTCGACTTAGAGCGACTCCAGCTTGCTTTCGGCAACTCCGGCTGCGGAATTCAGTCAAAATACACAGCTTCTCCGGTTCATTCCGCGCAATCTGCGTGGTAAATTTAAGAGATGGCGAATCGCATTCGCCGGTCCGGAGCGTGCTCCCCACTTTGGGCTAAGCACTTGGCGTGCTCTTGCATAACCGCCGTGGCGGTTTTGAGGAAGACGTGCCGTGGACTTTGAACGGCTAAAAAACGAGCCGGTTCGATCGGCCAGTACCGATCAACCGCTAGCGACCTGGGCGAACCAAAGTGTCGAAAGCGGAATTCTTCCACTGCGCGCCGTCCACGAGGCCAAAAACCTCTCTCCAAAGCGCTGTCCCACAGTGGTATCTCCGAACCCTAACAGCGGATTCGAGTCCGTCACGATAACCCGCGCGAGTTTGTCTCGCGACCAGTCGGCTCGAACAATGTTTGTAACAAACTGTCCTTCCCACCGTCGCCACAGGCCTGCCTACACGGGCGACTCCCACTCCACCGCCGACTCCCCGTCGGCATACCCGCCTCAAAAACTCTCAGTGTGGCAACTGAGCAAGGAATCGGTTGAGAATGGCTACCACGACAGCTCCCCCAAAAATCACTAACACGCTCGAAGAAGCCACCGTTCGGTTCTGTGGCGACTCGGGCGACGGCATGCAGCTTGCCGGTTCCCAATTCACCAACACTTCGGCGCTCATCGGCAACGACATCGCCACGTTCCCCGATTTCCCCGCCGAAATCCGCGCCCCACGCGGCACGCTCGCCGGCGTCAGCGGTTTTCAAATCCATTTCTCCAGTAAAGATATCTACACCCCCGGCGACACGGTCGACGCACTCGTCGCCATGAACCCCGCCGCGCTCGCCACGAACATCGGCGATCTGCGCCCCGGCGGCATTCTCATTGCCAACACCGGTGCCTTCGACGCCAAAGGACTCGAACAAGCCGGTTACAAAACCAACCCGCTCGAAGACGGCTCGCTCAAGGCCTACCGTGTTCACGACGTGGATATGACAAAAGTCACGCGCGCCGCCGTCGAAGGCCTCGGCCTCTCGGTCAAAGAAAGCGACAAGTGCCGTAATTTCTTTGCCATGGGCCTCGTATTCTGGCTCTTCGATCGCCCGCTCGAACCCACCCTACGATTCATCGACGACAAGTTCGGCCGCAAGCCCGAAGTGGCCGCCGCCAACACGGCCGCTCTCAAAGCCGGTTATAACTACGGCGAAACAGTCGAGGCCATCAACACGCAATACCATGTACCCAAAGCAAAACTGCCGCCCGGCAAATACACCAGCATCGTCGGCAACACGGCACTCGCCTGGGGCATGATCGCCGCCGCAAAGCTCAGCGGTAAACGCCTCTTCCTCGGCGCTTATCCCATCACCCCAGCCAGCGATATTCTCCACGAGCTTGCCAAGCACAAAAACTTCGACGTCCTCACGTTCCAGGCCGAAGACGAAATCGCCGCCATGACCGCCACCATCGGTGCCGCGTTCGCCGGGGCCATGGCCATCACCGCCAGCAGCGGCCCCGGCATTGCCCTCAAAGCCGAAGGCATGGGCCTCGCCGTGATGACCGAACTGCCAATGGTCATCATCAACGTTCAACGTGGCGGCCCTTCGACTGGCCTGCCCACTAAAACCGAACAGGCCGATTTGCTCCAAGCCATTTTTGGCCGCAACGGCGAATGTCCGATCCCCGTTATCGCCGCCGCCAGCCCGGCCGACTGCTTCGACGTAGCCCAAGAAGCATGGCGGCTCGCCGTTCGCTACATGACGCCCGTCATGCTGCTCACCGACGGTTACATCGCCAACGGTTCCGAACCGTGGCGCATCCCGAAATTCGCCGACCTGGCGAAGATCGAAATCACGCATCCCACCGCGCCCACCGGCGGCGACTCGTTCCTGCCCTACCGGCGCGACGACCGCTTGGCCCGCCCCTGGGCAATCCCCGGCACGCCCGGTCTCGAACACCGCATCGGCGGTCTCGAAAAGCAAGACATCACCGGTAACGTCAGCTACGATCCGGCCAACCACCAGCACATGGTCAATACGCGTGCCAAGAAGGTTGAAAACATCGCGGACGACATTCCACCGCAAAAGCTCGATGGCCCAGCCTCCGGCGACCTGCTCGTCCTGAGTTGGGGCGGCACCTATGGCGCATGTGCCACGGCCGTCCACAACGTGCAGGCACAAGGCCGTAGCGTCACTCACTGCCACTTGCGTTATCTCAACCCGCTTCCGAAAGATTTGGGCAACATCCTCAGCCGCTTCAAACAAGTGCTGATTCCTGAGCTTAACCTGGGCCAGTTGAAAACAGTCATTCGTGCCAAGTACTTGGTCGATGCCATCGGCCTCAACAAGGTGCAAGGCAAGCCGTTCAGTGTTGCCGAGATCGTCGAAAAAATCGAATCGCTACTCCGCGGCGATTCAAAAGACTCGCAAGCCAAACCGGAACCAATTGATAGCGAAACCCCGATTAAAGCCGTTTTAGAATCCGTCGCCCACGGCGGATGATTGAAGAGGCGGAACAAGCAGAGGGGGAGACAAGGAGAGTGGGAGACTCAACGATTTCGCTTGCGAAGTGGACAGCCAACACAACAGCAAAGCTCACAATCGAACTCGGTACGCAGCACAGTCTCCCCCTCTCCTTGTCTCCCCCTCTGCCCACTCCCCCGCTAAAAACCCACAAACCGCTCCCCACCCTCTGTCGCCCAATACCACCAAAAATGTCCACAACCACCACCCAACTCCCAATCCTCAAACCGGCCGATTTCGCCAGCGATCAAGACGTGCGCTGGTGCCCCGGCTGCGGCGATTACGCCATCCTTGCCCAAATGAAAAAAGTGATGCCCACCCTCGGCATCCCACGCGAGAAAATCGTGTTCATCTCCGGCATCGGCTGCTCGAGCCGCTTCCCGTACTACATGAACACCTACGGGATGCACTCGATCCACG
>CAZTWS010000041.1:0-34642 GCA_964618225.1 uncultured Planctomycetaceae bacterium | reverse complement strand
GCCGCCACCGCCGCCGCCAAAACCACCACCGCCACCGCCTCGTCCGCCCATCCCGCCGCCGCCAATTTGAGCAGCCACAGGGACACCGGCGAAGGCTGACGGCAATTGCAGCGTGATTGGCTTTGCTGTTTTGTTGGTGATGATCACACGCGCATCGTGGTCGCTCCGCGCGATGAACTGAGCCTCGATTTGGCCGTCGTCCATTGCTTGGAAGAACTCGAGCGCAGGGCCGCTTTGAGCCTTCGTGTCGCTTTTGGTACCCTTGGCAACGGCCTCTCGTTCGTGGCCGGCAATGAGTGAAACAACGGTAAGTATTGCAAAGAAGAAATAACGATTCATCGTCGAACGCCTTAGATGGGCCAATACGTTGCGGTAGGGCTAAGAATAGAGCTTTAGCCCCAACTTCCAGCATAAACACGGGAAATTCATTTTCCAAGCAGTTTCTGGCTTAGGAACCAGGCTGTTAGCCCGCCTGGAACTCTATCGCAGGTGGAGGCTGGGAATATTCCCCGAGTGTGGGGCGCTCGCTCCCAGTACCCAATAAAAAAGACGGCGTTCTCGCACTGGGGCGAAAACGCCGTCCCTCCCGGAAAAATCCGTCCTCGGCGTCAGTCGGGCAAGGGAGGCCGCCTGCCGACGGGACGGGATCGATTTACTACCGTGTTGTACGAGTGCCGCCACTACGGTCGCTCGTGTTCGGGGTTCCACCCGGGTTGTAGGGTTCAATCGGGGGGGTAGGAGATCGTCCCTGATCGGTGCCCGGGACGTTTCGTTGGGCAGTTCCATTAACGCCCCGCGGCGAGCCGCTGGGATTGGTTACCGGGGATGGAACATAGGCCGAATAGGGGAAGTCGTAGCTCTGACCAACGAGCTGCATCCATTGCTGCATTTGAGCTGGAGATAGGACGCTTTCTAACTGGCTCATAAAGCGGCTACGCAGAGCGTTGAACTCCTGTTGAGAGAGGTTGCCACGCCCATCGTTTTGGATATTCATGAGCTCCTGGCGCCACTGGCTGTTTAGGTTGGCCACTTGTTGACGCTGCTGGTTTGATAAATTGAGTCGGCTTTGCACAGTAGGGTCGTCGAACGCACCGAAACCTTGGTACTGGTAGTTCAGTTGATTATAGCGATCGCGTATTGCCGGGTCGGTAAATGTGGAGTCGAGCGAGTTGTTGAACTCGGTATCGAATTGTCGACGGAACTCGGCAAGCCGTTCGGAACGCACTCCGCCGGTCGCGTTGGCGGATGGATTCGGGCCGCCGAGCGTCGCAGAGTTTTGGGCAGCGGGATTTGTTGCTGTGTTATTTCCCGTCGTGATGGTTCCATCGCTTGCGGTGGAATCAGTGCCAGGGATACGGTTTCGGTTTGCCGCTTGGTTGTCGTAAGCTGGCGATCGAAGCTGCTCACGACGAAGCGCATCGGAGTTAGCACGATTCGTGGCGCCCGTAGCGGCCGAAGTTTGACCACCTGCGGTATTCAAGCCCGTGATATTGCGATTGTATCGTTGCAAAGCTCGCTGATACGCGCGATTTAGCTGATTGTATTGCGTGTTGTTCATCTGCAATTGTTGCTGAACGCCGGGGTCTGCAAAAAACGGATTGGGGTTGATACCACCGGCATCCCACGCGTTGTTACCCGCGTTTGCACCTGCCGTTGGATTGCCAATCGCGGGGTTGGGCGCGCGACCGACGCCACTGCCCGTTATGGGAGCAGTCTGCGTTCCCACGCCGCTGCCATCGATCGGATTACCCGCAGTGCCGATTTGGCTACCAGATGTTCCGCCTGCGCCCGCTGCTCCTGCCGCCCCGGGTACACTCGCACCGCCAGGCGCGCCTGCGCCTCCGGCACCGCTTGCTCCGCCAGTACCACTGGCACCTCCGCCTCCGGTACCGCCGCTTTGTGACAGACTAAGATTTCCCATGCATGCGGTTAATGTGACCGCTAAGGCAACAACAAAAAAGCGTTTCATGGCTATGTCCCTTTGTGTGTTTTAAACCGATCGAATAATCGGGACTTTTGCGATGCACGTCGCGTGCCGAGCACGGGTTTGAAGAACTAATGGCACCGCGACGAGATGCCGTACGAGAGATCGTGTAGTAAGGCAGCGTGGGCAGAGAGAATTACATTTGCCCAAGAGTGGAAAAACAAGCTTGCGAAGCTTTATTTGCTGATGAGTGCCAGGAAGTCGCTTTCGGAGAGAACCGGCACGCCCAGCGACTCGGCTTTTTGCAGCTTGCTGCCTGCTTTGTCACCCGCGACGAGGTAATCGGTTTTTTTCGAGACACTGCTGGCTGCGCGGCCGCCATGTTGTTCGATTAGCGACTCGATTTCTTCGCGGCTGAACTTTTCGAGAGTGCCTGTGACGACAAGGGTTTTTCCTGCCAGTGCGTTGCCGGCGGAACTGCTGGCAGTGGACTGATCGACGTCGAGCTTAACATCGGCTTGGCGAAGTTCCTCGATAACACGGCGGCCTTCGTCGCTGTGAAGGAACGTGTGGAGTGAGCTGGCGATTTCGGTGCCGATGCCAACGAGCGCGCCGCCCTCTTTGAGCGTGGCGATTTGATTGAGCGGAGCGGCAGTGAGGGCATCGATCGAACCAAAGTGTTCGGCCACGATGCGTGCGGCCGTTGAGCCGATGTGGTGAATGCCGAGGCCACCCAGGACGCGCACCAAGCCGCGCGACTTCGATTGTTCGATGCCGGCGAACAGGTTGTCGGCTTTCTTTTCGCCCATGCGTTCGAGGGCGAGCACGGCATCGCGCTTTTGGGAGAGCGTGAAGATATCGCCAAAGGACTTGAGCAAGCCAGCGTCGGCGAGTTGATGCACGACTTTTTCGCCCATGCCCTCGATATCCATTTGTCCGCGGGCGGCAAAGTGGATGATTCGCTCGCGAAATTGGGCGGGGCACTCTGGGTTGATGCAGTAGCGGCCCGTTTCATCTTCTTCGCTGAGAGGCGGCGGTGCGGGGATTTCTTCTGCCTCGCGGCCCTGTTTTTCGGCTCGCGATTGCTCGCGCTGACGCTTGGCATCGTAGGATTCGATTTCGTGAACGCGGCGTTGGTCGTACTCGATTTCCACCTCGCCGCCACATTCGGGGCATTCGGTGGGCGGTGCGATGGGCATGAGACCGGCGGGGCGTTCTTCGAGAACCACGCGTACAACTTGCGGGATGATTTCGCCGGCCTTTTCGATAATCACGGTGTCGCCGATGCGAATATCCCTGCGGCGCACTTCGCCCAGGTTGTGCATCGAAGCGTGTTGCACGGTGGTACCAGCGACGAACACGGGCTCCATGTTGGCACGGGGCGTGAGCTTGCCCGACTTACCAACTTGCCAGTCGACGCCGAGCAGTTTGGTGACAGCTTGTTCGGCCGCGTATTTGTAAGCGATGCACCAGCGCGGGAATTTACTCGTGTAACCGAGTTGCTCTTGCAAATCGACGCGATCTACGCGGATTACCACGCCATCGACTCCGTAAGGCAGCTTGGGGCGTTCGTCAGCAAATTGCTCGATGTACTGCCACACGTCGTGGATTGTTTTGCAATGACGTATTCGCGAGTTGGTGGGGATGCCCCATGCGGAAAGGGCGGCAAGGAATTGGCTATGGGTTTCAAATGGGTCGTCTGTGATTTCGCCGCGCCCATGGGCGACGATGTTCAATCGGCGTTTTGAAACGATGCTCGGATCGAGTTGTTTCAGCGTGCCGGCAGTAGCGTTACGCGGGTTGGCGAAGGGCTCCTCGCCATTTGCGATGACCGAGGCATTCAGACGTTCGAATTCCGCGGTGGGCATGTAGATTTCGCCGCGGACTTCGAGCACGTTCGGGATGGGAATGCCGGCATCTGGATCGAGCGTGAGTGGGATCGCTTTGATCGTGCGAACATTGGTGGTGACATCGTCGCCGCGGGTGCTATCGCCGCGGGTGGCGGCAAGTACGAGTCGGCCGCGTTCGTAACGCAGGTTGATGGCAACGCCATCGACTTTGGGTTCCGCGATGTAGCCGCCGTCGATGGGGAAGCCTTGCTCGCTAGCAGAAGTGACGGCCGCATCATACTTTTCGCGCAGTTCGCGCCGTGTTGGCTCGCCTTTGCTGCCGGCTTGGCGAGCCTGTTCGAGTTCGCCGTTCAATTGAACGAATGGCTCGGCGGTGGCTTCGTACACACGGGCGGCCCATTTACGCAGGTCGTCTGCGTCGTAGGTGTTGTCGATCGAGTACATCCGCCGCGCGTGCGTTACCGTGTCGAAGCCCTCGATGGGCTCGCCGGCTACTCGCTGCGTGGGACTATCGGGCGTGATGAGGTCGGGACGTTGTGTCTCCAGCTCTTTCAGATGTGCAACGAGTTTGTCGTACGCCTGATCGGAGATCGTGGGAGCAGCATCGACGTAGTAGCGCCGATCGTGGACGCGGATTTCGGCGCGGAGATCGGCGATTTGTGTTTCGATCGACTTGGCCATACACCGTTACTTGGCGGGCTCCAAGCCACACTCGGGAACCACGGTGACGGCTTGGCCAGTGGCCGAGTTGGGAATGAGGCAGAGGAACCGCATGGGTTCGTTGCCTGTATTGCGGAATTGATGCACGTCGTTGGGCGAGACGAACACGACATCGCCCGATTTGAGTGGGCGCTCTTGGTCGCCATCGACGACGATGCCATTGCCGGCCAGCACGAATACTTCGTGTTCATAGTCGTGGAAGTGCTTGGGCGTATGGCCGCCGGGAGCCACTTCGAATTCTCGCATGGCGAAGTTGGGAGCACGATCGCCTTCGCCGATAAGCCAACGCACACGGCAACCTTGGGCGCCTTCCATGGTGACTTCGTTCGAAGGGACTTCGGTGTGGTGTTGAACTCGCATCGGGTTCGTTCCTTACGGCGTCAGTGAGATCGGCGTCGGAGACGCCTCCTACAGGGGCTTCTTTTTAAATGTCAGGTTTGGTTCGAGCGTGGCGGTGAGATGGCTTTTCGCTTGCGGCGTTGCCAAAAGTCGTCGGTGGCGATGGCACCCACGGTGAACACGGCGAGAAAGCCAAGTTCCGTAAGCAAGGTTGCATCGCCGTGTTGGCTCATCCACAGCATGAGCGGGTGTTGTTCGGCGGTAGGGCTCGAGACGGTAACTGCCGTGTCGCGATCACGAAATGCCATGACGCCGTAGGCAACGGCTGTCATTACAAAGGCGATTCCGGCAATGAGCAGCAAGCCGTAGAACGGGTTGGCAAATTTTTCGGATCGTTGCATGAGGGCACCTGTGGAGTTATTGATCCGTTAATTATACAAATCCACCCGTGACGGCGGCAGGGGAAAGCGCTTAGGATCAGGGGTTCTCATGAGATTGGTAATTTGTTCAGGAACGGGGGGAAGGCCGGCCTCGGAGAGGCCAGCTACAAAGGTTAGCGGTGGTTAAGAACGGGTGATGTCGAAGTCGAGCAGTAAAAAACGAGCGAAGCAGGGGCAGATCGAACTGCGTGGCGTGGCGGTCAACAACCTGCGCGATGTGGACCTCGACTTGCCGCTCCGTAAGCTGATCGTGTTCTGCGGCGTTTCGGGCAGTGGGAAGACGAGCATGGCGCTCGACACGCTGTATGCGGAGGGACAGCGGCGATACATCGAAAGTTTTTCCGCCTACACCCGGCAGTTTCTTGAGCAACTGGATAAACCGGCGGCGGAGCGAATCGAAGGCATACCGCCGGCGATTGCTGTAACGCACAAGAACCCCAGTCGATCGAACCGCGCGACCGTCGGCACGACGACCGAGGTGAATGATTATTTGAGTTTGTTGTTTGCTCGTGTTGGCGAGGTGATTTGCTATGGGTGTGGCCAACCGGTTCGTCGAGACTCCTCGGAAAGCGTTGCGGATGCAATCTCGAAGCTTCCGGCTGGGTTGCGGGCCATGCTCGGTTTCGAACTCGAAGTGCCGTCTGATGAGCCGTTGGAGCAGTGGGTAACGCATTTAAGCGAACTTGGCTACGTGCGCGCGGTTGTCGGAGATCGGGTCGAGTCGATCGAGCCGCGCTTGGCGAACGTGCTGAAGCTTGGTGATCGAATCACGATTGTTGCCGATCGACTGAAGACAGGCGATGTTTCCAATGAGCGATTACGTGATTCCGTTGAAGGAGCGTTCGAGGGCGGGCAAGGGGCAATCGTAGTTCTTGTAGAAGCATTGCAGGCGACGGAAACGAAAGATGAAAATAATAAGAGCGTGACGATTGACGGGCGGCCGTGGCATCGAATGGGCTACAGCACCAAGTTGCGATGCGATGCGTGTGGGATCGATTATTTGGACCTTGAGCCCGCGCTGTTCAATTTTAACCGACCGTTGGGGGCATGCCCCGAGTGTGAAGGGTTTGGCAACATCGTGACAACGGATATGAGTCGCGTGGTGCCCGATCCGAGCAAAGCCCTGCGCGAGGGGGCGATCGCTCCGTGGAACACCCCGGCTTACGCGCACGAGTTGGAAGAGTTGCTTGCCTTAGCCAAGGATTACAAGCTGCCGGTTGGTGTGCCGTATTCCGAGTTGACCGAGGAACAACGCCGCATCGTAATCGAAGGAGTTCCCGAAAGAAAATTCGGAGGACTCAATGGATTCTTCCGTTGGTTGGAACGTCGCAAATACAAAATGCACTTGCGCGTGTTTTTGAGCCGTTGGCGATCGTACTCGGTATGCCCGGCATGCAAGGGAGATCGATTGCGGCCAGAAGTTTTAGCGGTGCGGGTGGGCGGCAAAAACTTTGCCGAGGTCAACCGTATGAAGATTCGCGAAGCGTTCGCATTTTTCGAGTATTTGGCTGTGGCAGACTGGCAACAAAAGATTGCCGCCCCGCTTGTGAGCGATGTTACCAAGCGGCTTTCGTATTTGATGGAAGTGGGCGCGGGGTATTTAGAACTCGACCGAGCGCTGCGCACCTTGAGTGGCGGAGAAGCTCAGCGTGTGGCACTGACTTCCACGCTTGGGTCGAGCCTGGTGGACATGTTGTATGTGCTCGATGAACCCTCGGTGGGATTGCATCCGGCGGATGTGGAGCCGTTAGCGGGAGCAATCGAGCGGCTGCAATTACGAGGCAACACCGTGGTTGTGGTCGAGCACGAGGAGTCGATCATTCGCCGAGCTAGTCACCTGGTAGAATTTGGGCCTGGCGCAGGCGACGATGGTGGGCGGGTGGTATTTGAGGGAACGCCCGCCAAGTTGATGGCAGCCAAGGATAGCCGCACCGGAGATTGGTTGACGGGCCGTCGCACGCTCGGAGATAGCGCGAAGCGTCGAACCGCTCAAGGTTGGCTCAAGTTGCGCGGCGCACGGGGCAATAACCTGCGGAATTTGACGGTCGAGTTTCCGCTGAGTGTGTTATGCCTGGTGACTGGCGTAAGTGGCGCGGGGAAAAGCACGCTCGTGAATCATACACTGTACCCGGCGCTAGCGAGGCAGCTTCATAAAGACGGTGAAGCGAGCGAATTGCCCCAACCGCTCGATTGCGACGACTTGCTAGGGGCGGGTCAACTCGAAGATGTGGTGCATATCGACCAAAGTCCGATTGGCCGTTCGCCGCGGTCGAATCCAGTGACGTATATCAAAGCGTTCGATCCAATCCGAGCATTATTCGCGGAGCAAGTGGAGGCGCGAACACGTGGTTTTACGGCGAGCCATTTCAGTTTCAATGTGGATGGCGGCCGTTGCGAAACGTGCAAAGGCGATGGCATGCTGTCGATCGACATGCAGTTCATGGCGGATGTTTACATCAAGTGTCCTGAATGCGGGGGCAGGCGTTATCGACGGCAAGTGCTGGATGTGAAATACCGAGGACTGGATATTGCTGAAGTGCTCGATATGACGGCACGCGAGGCGTTCACTTTTTTCCGAGGCCAACGCAAGGTGCAATCCGCACTTAAGTTTTTGCTCGATGTGGGGCTCGATTATTTGCGTCTAGGACAGGCGGCAACCACGCTTTCAGGAGGCGAGGCTCAGCGACTTAAACTGGCGGCACACCTGGCGGCCAAACGACGGGGCCGGTCGTTATTCCTGCTCGATGAACCAACCACAGGCCTGCATTTTTCGGACGTAGTGAAATTGGTGGACTGTTTCGACACGCTGCTCGATGTGGGCCATTCGCTGATCATTGTGGAGCATAATGTGCAGTTGATGAAAACGGCCGACTGGATCATCGACGTGGGGCCTGGGGCATCCGATGAAGGGGGCACGATTGTTGTCACTGGCACGCCGGAAGAAGTTGCCGAATGCGAAGCGTCGGCGACAGGCCAAGTGTTGGTGAAAGAACTGCGGAAAGGCTCAAAGAATTGAAGTGCTATGTCGCATCGCATTGAAATCACGGTCGGCGACGTGAACGACGTGGAGGCGCGTGTGTATGCACGCCTTGCTACAGAAGCGGGAGCGTCACTGGAACCCGGTGACGTTGTTTTGGCCGGTACCCTGCGCGGGCCGTTTTGCGCAACAGCACGGACCTTGCCGGCGGAGTTCTTGTTCCGAGCAGTGACGGGCGAGCGATTTTCAATCCAGGTGTTCGTGCCGGACCCGTGCGTATGGAGTGAGGAGTTGCCGCACCTATATGAGGCGAATATTGAGGCGCGGCAGGGCGGACAAGTGATTGCCGAATTTCATGGCACGATCGGGCTTCGTAAATCGAACCCGTAGCATGGCCACGAAGAGGCACAAAAAGACACAAGAGTTGGTTTGTAGGTGGTTTTAAGGAACTCTAACAAAACCGGCGGGGACTGTCCCGATTTTGCGGAGTTTTCGCAGCAAAATGGGACTGTCTCCTCTCTCAGACGGTTTTGTTAGAGTTCCTAAGTTCGCTAGGCCAGCCAAGGGTGTTTGGGTCCGCAGATGACACAGATAGCCGCAGATGGAATTAGAAACTGTTTTCAACAATTCCCCAAATCTCCCTAATGACACTTTATGGGGTGGCTGGGGCAACGCTCAGTTTTTAAACAATCTGCGAACATCTGCGTAATCTGCGGCCCCCCCTTAAATCCGGAACAGTGTAACGCCAGCGGCTATTGTGATTCTATCTCCTTGGCGACTGGTGCTCGGAAAACGGCCATGGAGCAGGGTTGGAGTTTATAAGCGCCGGCTTCGGAAACATCCTTGCCATCTTCTTCAGGCTCGTCGACATCAGGTTCTTCGTTGGCCGTGTCGAGCAAGCGTTCCCAGGGGGCATCATCGGAGAGGTCGGGCAGTGCAAATGCGATTTCGTGAGCATGATCGGCGTTGAACAGGATGAGCAGGTGGTCGCCGATGATCGGTTCGCCGTATTCATCCACGTCGATGCGACCGCCTAGGAGATGAACTCCCAGGCAGCGTACATGCCCCGCTTGCCACGCTTCGGCAGACATTTCTTTACCGTTCGGGTCGAGCCAGGCGATTTCGGGCGAGTGGTCGCCATGCAATGATTTACCGTGGAAGAACCGGCGACGATGCAGCGTTTGTTCTTCGTTGTAGATTTTTATGACGCGCTTAACGAAATCGAGTAATTTTTGTTGTTGCTCGTTGAGGTTCCAATTGAGCCACGTGATTTCGTTATCCTGGCAGTAGGCGTTGTTGTTGCCGCCTTGGGTGTGGCCAATTTCGTCGCCGGCCAGAAGCATAGGCATACCTTGCGAGAGGAGCAGCGTTGCTAGAAACGACCGTTTTTTCTTTTCTCGCAGGGCTAGAATGTTTGGATCGTCGGTGGGACCTTCGACGCCGCAGTTCCAGCTATCGTTGTCGTTCGCGCCGTCGCGGTTATCTTCGCCGTTTGCTTCGTTGTGTTTGTGATCGTAGGACACGAGGTCTTCGAGCGTGAAGCCATCGTGGCAGGTGATGAAATTGACGCTGGCGTGAGGGCGCCGGCTGTTCCATTCGTATAAATCGCTGGAGCCGCTGATGCGGGTGGCGAATTCGCCGGCGAGGCCGCCGTCGCCTTTCCAGAAGCGGCGAACCGTGTCGCGGTACTTGCCGTTCCACTCGGACCAGCCGATGGGGAAGTTACCGACCTGGTAGCCACCAGCACCGAGATCCCAGGGTTCAGCGATAAGCTTCACCTGGCTGAGGACAGGATCTTGGTGAATGATGTCGAAGAATGCGCCCAGTTTATCGACTTCATGAAGCTCGCGGGCGAGCGTGCTGGCGAGATCGAAGCGGAAGCCATCGACGTGCATTTGGGTGACCCAGTAGCGGAGGCTATCCATGATGAACTGGAGCACGCGCGGGTTTCGCATGTTGAGCGTATTGCCGCAACCGGTGAAGTCCATGTAGTAGCGTTGGTCCTCGGGAGATAAGCGATAGTAGCTTACGTTATCGATACCGCGAAACGATACGGTGGGGCCCATTTGATTGCCTTCGGCCGTGTGGTTGTAGACCACGTCGAGAATCACTTCGATTTCGGCGTCGTGCAAGTTGCGAACCATGTTTTTGAATTCATGAATGGCTTCGGAAGGATGGCTCGTGGACGCATATTGGGGATGGGGCGCAAAGAACGAAAGAGTGTTGTAGCCCCAATAATTGACAAGCCCCCGTTCGACGAGGAAGCGGTCGTCGGAATGCATGTGGATGGGGAGCAGTTCGACGGCGGTGATGCCGAGTTCGCGAAGGTAGCGCACGGCGGGCTCTGAAGAGAGGCCAGCGTAGGTTCCTCGCAGTTCTTCGGGAACCTCCTCGTTGAGCTTGGTGAAACCTTTTACATGGAGCTCATAGATGATCGTTTTGTGAGACGGAGTCTTTGGCGGACGATCGTCGCCCCAAGTGAATGCTTCGTCGATGACGCAGCCCAGGGGGGCGTCGGCAGCGCTATCGAGCGTGCTGTAGGAAAGGTCTTGTTGCTTGTCGCCAATGATGTAACCGCTGCTTGCGTCGGTCCATTTAGGAGGACGAGCAATGGCTTTGGCGTAGGGATCGAGAAGGAGTTTGTTGTCGTTGAAGCGATGGCCGTTTTGTGGTTCGTAGGGCCCGTACACGCGGTAACCATACAGTTGGCCGGGGCGAACGTCAGCCAGGTACACGTGCCACACCATATCGGTATGCTCGGTCATGACGATTCGTTCGGTCTCTTTCGAGTCGTCTACGGAGTTGAAGAGGCATAGCTCGACTTTGGTGGCATTCTCACTGTAAAGAGTAAAGTTTACGCCGCGGCCGTCCCAAGTGGCACCGAGCGGATAGGGTCTTCCTGGCCAAATACGCATATAAAGTCCTTACGTTGATTCACTCGTTAAGAGTGCGAATGGAAATATCTGGAAAAGGCGATCGATTGCGAGTGAGACGCCGTCGGGCACCGAACCGCATGTGAATTGCTGCTCGGTCAAGTGACATTGCCAGTGGCGTGGGAAATCATCAGGCAGTTCCAGGCTTGTACCCGACCAGAGTCTGTTATCGAATGGTTGTGGTCGCTCCGCACTTGAAGTCGACTCTCGCTTGGTTTGCAATAGGCGTTGGTAGTGGCGAGGCGCGACCGTGATTGCGTATTGATCGCCGCGACGCCGGGCAAAAGCGATTAAGTGGTCGGAGGCTGAGCCGGTTGGTAGGAGCGGAATGTAATCTCCGAATGTAAATACTTCCGTAAGGCGGCGGCGAAGATGCAGACCGCGGGTGGTAATCCACAGTTTGATGCGAGAGTCTGGCCAGCGAGCGGCAAGTTGCTCGATTGTTTTAGTTACCCCGGGATTGCCGGAAATTGGCAACGCTGCCATAAGCTCACTACGTCGTTTGAAGTCGACAGGACGGCGATTATCGGGGTCTACCAAGCTGAAATCCCAAAGCTCGGTACTTTGATAGAAGTCGGGAATGCCCGGCACGGTGAGCTTGAGCAGGAGCTGCGAGAGCGAGTTGATAAAACCGGCGTCCGCAATGTTTGCTACGAATCGTGAGAGATCGGCGCGAAATGTTTCGCCACGAGGGCCGAATAACTCGGTGATGAATTGGCCAATGGCGGTTTCGTAAACCTCAGAGGGATTCATCCACGAAGTGTGGACTTTTCCTTCACTTAACGCTTTGCCCATGTATTGGATGATCCGATCGCGGTATTCGTCACGAGCTGCGTCATCCATTGGTTCGACAGGCCAGGTGCCAATGAGCGTTTGATAGAGCAGATACTGTTCGTTGATATCGGGGGCGTGGTCTCCATCAGCCTCTTTGAGTAGTGGCCAGTTCATTTCGCACCAGCGATTGAACGCCGAGGACCATTCATCGGGAATTTCGGACAGCACGTGCAGGCGAGCGCGAGTGTCTTCGCCGCGCTTTGTGTCGTGGGTGGCGGTGCCGCTCATCGAATGGGGCCAAAGTTCCATGCGATGGCGCATGAGGCGATGAAATTCATCGATTGGCAGTGCTTTGGCATCTAGCTCACCCCCCACTTCATTGAGGGATGCAAGCGGGTAGTAGCGATAGAACGCCGTGTCTTCGACACCCTTGGCCGTAACAGGACCGCTGACTTGCTGAAATTTGAGGGCGAACTCGCGACGCTCGGCCGCTTGTTCGTGGGTGATGGTTGGTGGATGTTCGAGAAGCAGTACCGAAGCAATGTAGTCGAACACGCTCGCGGGGAGAGAACGGTTACGACGTTTGGCCATACGCACCGCAGTTGCGACGACGCGGTAGTCGGCCTCGGCAACATCCCAGCTATCGTTGCGAACGTAAGTTCGGTAGACGCTCATGCAAGCAATGATTTCGCGGATGGCCCGTTGCAGCATGGGCCTTGTGAAATCGCGCGATGCACGGTGGCCCTGGGCAATACGATACAAACGCGCGGCCAGCATTTGCAACTCGCTGGCCATCGTGCTGAAAAGCACGGTACGTTTGCTTTCGTAGATGACATCCAGGGGGCGAAGTGAATTATCCGTAGTTTCGTCGTAGAAAGTGCGAAGTTGTTGCAGGCCTTCGTCATCGATTTGCAGACGCCCCAAGAGGTTCAGCAGGTCGTAGCCAGTGGTGCCACTGACTTCCCAATCGGTGGGCAGTGCTTCGTCGCCGGAGAGAATTTTTTCGGCGACCACATAAATTTGCGAGGCTTCGTCGATATTGGATCGCTGTGTACGGTAGAGCGAGTGCAGCATTTTGAAATAGTTTTGCGGGTCGAGGAGGCCATCGGGGTGGTCGATGCGAAGGCCCGTGACCCAGCCTGCTTCCATCAAGCGAGCGATCAGGCGGTGTACGGCATCGAAAACTCGAGAGTCTTCGACTCGAATGGCAGCCAAATCGTTCACGTCGAAAAACCGACGGTAGTTGATTTCGTCAACCGCCACTCGCCAGTAGGAGAGCCGATACCATTGGGCTTCAAGGAGTTGCTCCAAACGATCGAAGCTGGCGGCATTCCCGGGTTCGCCGTTGATTTCTTGGATTGCAGCGTGAAATGCCTTTCGGATGCCGGGGGATTCTTGCAGTAGCATCGCAAGGCGGCGTCGCGCGATGGCTTGCTCGCGGTAACGCTCTTCCATGGATGCCGCGTCGCGTTTATGTCGGGCGGGCAGGTTGCGTAACTCAAGAATAATGCTCTGCAGCTCTAGCCAGTGAGAGGCTTCGGCCGTGACACCGAGCTTTGCATCACCTTGCCGACTTGCGACGAGCTCGAGTACTTCTGGCCACGTGGTGGGTGCCAGTGGAAATCGGCGATTGAAGTATTGAAGCTGCAAGCGTTCGTTTGCATAAACGATTTGCAATTCGCCTCGTTCAAGCACGGCACCGAAAGAGTCGCCTAGAAACGGCAGGAGGATTTTGTCCTGAAGCGCACTGGCGGCAGGGCGCCAGTCGATGTCGAAGAATTCAGCGAAATACGCGCCTTCGCCATTTTCGAGCACGTCAAGCCACCAAGCGTTGCCAGGATCGTTGATACCCATGTGGTTTGGCACCACATCGAGCACGATGCCCATGCCACTTTGTTGGGCAGTTTCAGCAAGCTGTTGAAATTGCTCGATATCGCCGATAACGGGATCGATTGTGCCATGGTCGACAACATCGTAACCGTGGCTGCTCTCCGTTCGAGCGCGAAACAAAGGAGAGAGATAAAGGTCGCTAATTCCAAGTTCATCAAGGTAGGGCAGCAGCGAACGCACTTGACCTAACGTGAGCTCGGAGCCAAGCTGCAAGCGATAAGTTGATAGCGGAATGCGATTGATTCGTTGATCGCTGCTCGTGGCCGACAATTTTTCGATCACTTCCTGCATAAATATACCCGAACCTCAACCCTAGTTATTGCCCTCACAGAGAGCCAATAACAAGTAGCTGTGGCAAGTGAATCAAAACAATTTTTGTTGCGGAGCCAAGGCCACTGTGCTCATGCCGCCGCATGATCGGCTCCATTCCATATCCGCCGGTATGAGATATGCAACCGCTGTCCACACCCATGGATTGAAAATTAGAAGCTCTGCTTAGTTGCAAACACTGTGCCAAATATGACTGCATTACGACAAGTAAATACGGTTTTGCCAGGTGCTCATGCAAGTAACAGTTTAATTAATTTTCGGGTTTGGGCACCCGAACGAGAAATGGTCCGATTGGTGCTTGTGGAGCCAAGCGGGCGTGTGCGCCGCGAAATCCCCTTGCCAAAAGACGAAGAAGGGTTCTTCAACGCGGCGTTAGATGACGTGCGTCATGGTGATTTGTATTTGTACCGTGTTGAAGATGATCCGAAGCTCTATCCCGATCCGGCATCGCACTATCAGCCGCAAGGCGTCCATGGACCGTCGCAGGTGATCGATCATCGGCGCTTCCGATGGACTGATGATGCTTGGCAGGGATGCGAACTTCGCGGCCAGGTTATTTATGAAATGCATGTCGGTGCGTTTACGCCCGAAGGAACTTGGGCAGCGGCGGTTGAAAAGCTGCCGCACCTGCGCGATGTGGGTATTTCCGTTGTTGAAGTCATGCCGGTATCCGCGTTTCCCGGAAAATTTGGTTGGGGGTACGACGGAGTCTATTGGTACGCACCGTCTGAACTCTACGGAACGCCCGACGATATGCGGGCGTTCGTCAATGAAGCTCATCGGCAGGGAATCGGTGTGATACTCGACGTCGTTTACAACCATTTTGGCCCCTGTGGAAACTACACTTCGGTTTTCTCGCGGCATTACCATTCCAGGGACCATGAGACCGAGTGGGGCAGGGCGATCAATTTTGATGGAGAAGCATGTGACCCCGTGCGCGATTTTGTGGCGCAGAACGCTGCCTACTGGATCAAGGAATTTCACCTCGACGGGCTACGGCTAGATGCGACGCACGCCATGATGGATGACTCGAAGGAGCACATCGTATCGCAGTTGACACGCACAGCCCGTGCGGCCGCCGGGAAACGATCGATCCTGATCTTCAGCGAAGATGGGCGGAATCGCTGCTTTCAAGTTTTTCCACGCGAAAAGGGCGGCTACAACACCGATGGCATTTGGAATGATGATTTTCACCACGTGAGCCGTTTGGCCGCTACGGGGAACGCGGAGGGGTACTACGGTGCGTATGGCGGCACGCCGCAGGAGTTCATCTCAGCAATTCGCCTGGGGCACCTATACCAGGGGCAGTGGAATGTGTCGCAATCGAGGTTTCGCGGGCACCCGGCGCGGCATATCGCGGCACCGCACTTTGTGCATTTTTTACAGAATCACGATCAAGTGGCGAACTCTGCGAGTGGGTTGCGCACGCATGCGATGACCACCCCTGGGCGACATCGAGCACTAACGGCTGTGCTGCTGCTCGGGCCGCAAACGCCGCTGATCTTCATGGGGCAGGAGTTCTCGGCATCGAACCCGTTTCATTATTTTGCGGATCACGAGCCGGATCTTGCCAAGTTGGTTTGCGTTGGTCGATCCGACTTCATGAAGCAATTTCCCCGCATCGAGTCTTTCGAACAAGGGGCGGCTGTGCCGGATCCTGCCGACCCGAAAACATTCGAGAAAAGCAAGTTAAATTGGCAAGAGGCCGAGTCGAATCAGCATATCATCGCGCTGCATCGCGATCTCATAAGGTTGCGACAGGAGGATCGAATCATTGCTGCCCAGGATAAACGCGTGATCGAGGGCTCGGTATTAGGACCAGAAGCTTTCACACTGCGCTGGTACGATGAAGATGACGATGATCGTCTGCTCATCGTCAACTTAGGGCGCGATCTAGAATTCCGCTCGCTCGCCGATCCGCTGTTAGCTGCCCCGCGCGATCGCACTTGGGTAGTGAAGTGGTCGAGCGAAGATCCACGCTATGGCGGTGTCGGAACGCCGCCGTTGAGCGGTAAGTTGTGGCATGCACCAGGACACACGGCTGTTTTACTTGCGGCCGTGAATGCTTACTATTGAAAGCTACGCGCGGTTATTGAACCTACTGAAAGCCATCGGCCAGATGGGCAGCGGGGCCTCATTCCCATTCCAGCTAGCGCATTTTTCGAGTTTGCGTTCCACTGGTGGTCGATGCCAGAACAAAACTTTAGCGGCGGCGGCCACGCCGTCCAACCAGCGAACGGCAAAACAAAACGATAAACCTAAAAACGCACCAGGAACATCCTAATGACCACCGAACCACTATTTACACCGAAGGAAGAGTACGCCGACATCGTAGCGCGCATTACCTTGCCCGATTCGCCTGTGGGTATCGATGCCCAATATACACACGCCATTATTATTTCTTATCTCCGGCAGATTTCAGAACGGCTCGAACGAATCGAAGCCAAGCTGGCGGCTGAATAACGAGCGGGAGGAGTGAAGATGCATCGCATGCTGATGGCGGTAAGTGTACTACTGGTTTCGTTCGTATGTGCAGACTCAGCAGAGAGCGCGCCCGAGCAGCCCAATATCGTCGTTTTCATTTCAGACGACCACGGCTATCTCGACACGGCAGCGAATGCGGGCGGTTTTGGTACGCCTAATTTAGATCGCTTGAGTGCGGCCGGAATGACGTTCACGCACGCGTTTGCCGCATCGCCCACTTGTGCGCCGAGCCGTGCCGCACTGCTCACCGGTATGTTTCCGCTGAGAAACGGTTCGATGTTGAACCATCAACCGCCCAAATCGGAAGTGAAAAAACTCCCAGCTTATCTACACGAGCTTGGATACGAAGTGGTCGCGTTCGGCAAAGTGGCTCACTACAAGCAAGGAAAAGACTACGGTTTCGACCATGTGAGCCACGACACTTTTCACGACGATGAATGCGTACACGCGGCACTCGAATTCCTGGAGAATCGAACCAGCAAGAAACCACTTTGCTTGTTCGTGGGAACCAACTGGCCGCATGTGCCTTGGCCGCCAGCGGAAAAGCAAACGAATAAAGACGGTGATAACTCGGACTCAAACGGCTTGCCACTTCCGCCCACGTTTGTGGATACGCCGGAAACGCGAGCATGGCGCGCACGGTACGCGGCTGCGGTCGAGCGTTTCGACCGCGAATTGGGAGCCGTGTACGACCAGGCCTACAAGCGGCTGGGGGATGATACGTTGTTCATCCACTTTAGCGATAACGGTGCTCAATGGCCGTTGGCAAAGTGGAACCTTTACGATGCCGGCACACGGGTGCCGTTCGTTGTCGTATGGCCCGGCGTCGTAAAACCGGGGAGCCATTCAAACGCATTGATTAGTTTGGTCGACGTGTTGCCCACGATTGTAGAGGCGGCCGGTGGCACCCCTCCGCAAAATATCGATGGTCGTTCGCTTGTGCCGATCTTGCGTGGAGAGCAAACTTCGCATCGCGATTTCATCTTCACAACGCACAGTGGCGATGGAAAGATGAACGCCTACCCCCTGCGTTCGATTCGAACTCCGCGGTGGAAGTACATCCGCAATTTGCAGCCGAGCGGGCAGCATCATACCCACATCGACCTGGCAAAGCCGGTGGATGGCAACGAATATTGGCGTTCCTGGGTGAAACAGGGCAAGACCGACCCCGCGGCAGCCGCGATTGTAAAGCGTTATCACTCCCGCCCCGCGGAAGAACTGTATGATTTAGATGTGGATCCTTACGAGCAAAACAATCTGGCGGAGGACGGGAGGCATGTCAAAAAATTGCGCGAGTTGCGATATCTTTTAGACCGTACGATGAACGAGCAGCAGGACCAAGGAATCGCAACCGAGCACTCATTGAAGATTTCTGAAGCTCGCCCTCAAGGCTCAAAACTTCGAGATCCTTGATAGACCTACGTTATGCGGGCTGGTAGTGAAATGGGGCGTGCTTTTCACTGATTCAGTTTCAGCAGTACCCCTTGCCCTGGTGCCAGCCACCCTTGCTCGCCCTCGAACGAAGTGGGTGCTCCTGAATAAGCCGAGATCATTTGATGTGATTTAACTTGGTTACGATATTGTGGTGCGCAGTAGACCGAGTCCGTAAAACTTTTATTAACGATCATCACATAACGAGTACCGTCTTCGTGTGTAAAATCGCCGACGAGCATGGGGCCGGGAATCGACTTCACGAGGCTTGAATCGTCGGGGCCTGAACATCCGGCAGGGAGATCGCCGAAGTGGTAAACCTGGTCGGATTTGAGCTTGAGCATTGTGGGCGCTAATTTCTGTACTTGCAGGTTCACGAACCGCATGGCGGACCAAGTAGGGGTTTCGTTTCCAAACTGGTCGATTGGTCCGTTACGAAAATTACCAACATTAGGCGTGAAATATTTAAAGTATGTAATGCCTCGGGCTCCATACGCAAGTGACGTATAAACTTCGAATCGCAAGTCGGTGGGTGTCGGTTCACGGAATTTGAGGCAACCTAGCGCTAACGTGATTTGCCAGAAAGGAATATTGTGTTTCAGGCTGGCTCGGCGGACGGATTCGAGGTTGGCAAAGTAATTGCCCCCCAGCGTGCCACCTTCCATAACTGCGTAATGGTCGTAGCTAAGAATCGTCGGCTTGCACGTAGCAATAAACGTTTCAAGGTACTCATCATACGTTGCCGTGCCGAGTTGTCCGGCTGTCGCATAGTTAGGAAAAAGATTCACATAAGGCCACGCACCCGGGTGCTGTTCGCGGATTACAGCGCTTACAGTTTCGAGGCCAGGAAAGAAGCCTGCGCTAGGCTCGTCGCGTAAATAGTAGCCGAAAACGGCGGGATGGTTGCGGACTTCAGCGACTAGCTCGGTGACACGCTTACGCGCATCGTCGGCGTTGACAGCAGTCCAGTCGTAGCCATTTGTCCGAGTATCGGAGACAATGGCCTTGAGACCCTCGGCATGACATGCATCCAAGACGCCGGGCGACACGAATCCCGCGATAGTGAATCCGCACTCGCGTAGCCGTTTGATAACAGCCGGATCATCTGGGACGTGATCCCAAGCCATGATCGGATAGATCGCATCATCACCATGAGATACGGCTGCTGCGAGTATAAACGCGGCAAAGAGGAAAAATCGTAAATACTTCATGGCATGCGCCTGTAGGGGAGTTCAATCAAAAGTTGAGATATGCGGTGGCGTTTCTCATAATTACTGTTTGAAAGGTTGCCTTTATAGATTAGGGGCAAGCCTTTCGTTTGTCTGCCAAGTTTAAGTTAACCGCGAACGGTTTAACAGTAAACAAATGATGCAAAGAACTAGAACCTATCGAACAGCCCATTTTGTGTGGGGGTTCGTTGCTGTTTTTCTTCTAACCTTTAACCTCGTACATGCGGACGAGACAGTAGTGCCGCCCGCGTTGACGGAATACAAAGGCCGCGAGATCGCTCAAACCATGCACTTCTTGGGTGCGCCCTGGTTAACTCGCGAATCGCGCGATCGCGAAGAAGATTGCAAAGCCATGCTCAAAGCGCTCGGCGTGAAGCGCGGCGATGTGGTGTGCGATTTGGGCTGTGGCAACGGTTTTTACACAATCAAACTGGCCAAAATGGTAGGCGGCAAAGGAAAAGTAATTGCTGTCGACATTCAACGCGAAATGTTGGGCCTACTCGATGACCGAGCGAAGCAAGAGCGAGTGAAGAATATAGAAACGGTGCTGGGAACCGTGGTCGATCCGAAACTGCCGGCGAATGCTGTCGATTTGGTTCTGCTCGTGGACGTGTATCATGAATTCTCGCATCCAGAGCAAATGCTGACGGCAATTCGCAAGAGTTTGAAACCAAACGGCCGTGTGGCGCTAGTCGAATTTCGGGCCGAAGACCCTGACGTGCCTATCAAGCCACTTCATAAGATGAGCAAAGAGCAAATCATGAAGGAGTTTCCGCCCAATGGTTTCAAGCTGGTGAGCGAATTCGACAAGCTCCCGTGGCAGCATTTGATGTTTTTCGAGCGCGATCCTGATTTCGAAGAGCAGAGAAGCGGGGAGCGGACTAACAGATAGCGCGACACGCTCCCCACCCACCGCTCGCGGCTCAGCGCCCCTTGCCTACCTCCTCCCACGCAACGGACTGGCCCGCTTCAGCGACCAGTAGCCCCCACGAATTGCGCTCGGGGGAATTAACCACAGAGACACGGAGGACACGGAGAAGGACCTAGAAAAGTTTTATTAACCACCAAGACACAAAGGCACCAAGCCCGTAGCGTGGGTGCTTCCGCACCCACGAATTGTGCTCGAAACACGAATCCCAATCCAACTTAAAAACTCCCCTAGAAACATTACCCCACCCCATCAGCGCCGATTAGCGTCAATCAGCGTTCCAAAAAACCTCTTCCGAATTCTTCTCCGTGCCCTCCGTGTCTCTGTGGTTAATTCCTCCCCAGTGGCCGCAAATAAGTACTTGAAAACGGCCATCGAATGTGTATGTTTGTGCATATTCCACATAGCCCCCAGTTTGTTACCCCCTTAGCGGCGGCGGCAACGCCGTCCAACCACAACACGGCCTCCCTTAACACACCAACAACCCGATCCCCCACCCCCCGCACAACGCTTGCGGCTTAGCCCCCCCGGTACGTCCCCCCCAAGCCCAAAGCCCTACGACTTACGCCTTAAACCCCACCCCTCAAAAAACCTGTCCCCTTCGAAGAAACCTGTCCCCTTCCAAAAAACACGCACATTTCCCCACCGCTTGCGGTTTAGCGCCCCAATACGTAAACCCGTTCCCAACCCAAAGCCCAACGCCAACCAACAGAAGAACAAGCACCCCAACAAGCAATTTGCAATTTGAATTTTTCACTTTGCACTTTGCAATAAAGCCCCCCCCAACCCCTCGGTTGCGGGCTTACAACTCGTCGGCAAGCATTTGAGGCGTTTCGATCATCATCAGGTTGATCTGTCGCTCGTCGAGCCCAAGGTGGCTGGCGAGGTTCTCAGCAGAACGCGGCATTGTGCCGGCGGAGCCAACCAGGTGGCTACGGTCGGCAGCCCAGGTGGCCAGGTTTTCATCCACAACGACCTTTTGATCGCCGATCGTGTATTCGCCAGGCCCAAGCCCCGCGCCGCGAATGGCATCGGTAACGATGAACACGCGTTCGTAACCGCAGCACTTCAGGTAATTCTTCAATGCCACGAAAGGCACATGGACGCCGTCCGCGATGAAGCCAAAATACAAACGGTCGGAGAAGCTAAGGGCCCGCTGGATGATGTTGTCATGCCGCGGCAACAGCAGGGGGCAGCCGTTGCCCAGGTGGGTAAATAACGACAGGCCATGGTCGATCGAGGCGAGGAGCTGGTCTGCCGACGGGTTACAGTGGCCGGCCGCCACGCGGATGTCTTGCTCGACTAAGTATTTGGTCACGGTACACTCGGGATCGGATTCCGGCGCGAGCGTGACGATGCGTGTCATGCCGCCGGCCGCGTCGAGCAGGCGTTTCGTGTCGTCGAGATTGGCTGGCCTGGCGTGTTCGACAGGATGGGCCCCGATGTAACCTGACTCGCGATTGAGAAACGGACCTTCGATATGGATGCCCCAGATCGTGTCGGCAATTTCTTCGTTTTCTTCGCACACGCGATGAATATTTGCGAGCCGACGGCACATGGCGTCGAGGTCGGCAGTGATGACTGTCGCCAGAATTCCGGCCACGCCGTCGGTTTTCAATTGCCGACAAACCGCGGCAACGTCTTCCATTGAGAGTTGGTCGGCGTTAAAGTCGATGGCACCATAGCCGTTGACTTGTAAATCGACGAAGCCGGTTAGATGCTGCATAATGACGATTGAGCCAAGCTTTTGCAGATTGCGTGGGGAAAATCAACCATGCAAACTACGGCAGAGCTTGAGTAGGCCAGAATTATTAAATGGTTGAGACGCCCGATGAATATTGAGATTATCTCCGATAAGAAGCAGATGGGAAAGGCGGCCGCGGCCGCGGGTGCCAAGTTGATTCGCGAGGCGCTCGCCGCCAGGGGCGAGGCCAACATCATCGTGGCCACGGGCGCGTCGCAATTCGAAATGCTCGAGGCGCTTGTCGCGGAGCCGGGCATCAATTGGAACCGCGTCACGGGCTTTCACCTTGATGAGTATGTCGGCCTGCCGATCGACCATCCGGCTTCGTTTCGGGGGTATTTATGGCAGCGGTTTGTCAGCCGACTGCCGTTACCGCTGCGGGCGTTTTATTTTCTCGACGCGGAACGGGACGCCGCCGCCGAATGCCGACGCGTGGGGGAGGTTTTGAAAAAGCACCCCATCGATGTGGCCTTTGTGGGGATCGGCGAAAACGGTCACCTCGCGTTCAACGACCCTCCGGCAAATTTCGAAACAGAGGAGCCCTATTTGGTGGTGGAGCTAGACGAGGCATGCCGCCGCCAGCAATTGGGCGAAGGTTGGTTCCCCACGTTCGACGACGTGCCGCGGCAGGCGATTTCCATGAGTGTGCGGCAAATCATGAAAAGCGAGGCCATTATATGCACCGTGCCAGATGAGCGCAAGGCGGAGGCGGTTCGTAACTCGGTCGAAGGCGAAGTCACTCCGCGCGTGCCGGCGTCGATTCTACAGCGGCATTCGGCGTGTACGCTGTTTCTCGACCCGCCGGCGGCCTCGCTGCTTACTTGACATCGAGCTTTAAGTTTTTGAATCGCACTTCCATTGCCGGCCCGGAATGGATTTGCAGGGCGATGACGCCAGAGCGCTTGCCGGCGGGGTCGTCGAGATCGACGCATGGCTTGCCGTTGATCCAGGTGCGGATACGGCTGCCATCGGCTTCGATTTCGTAGTGATTCCATTCGCCGGGGTATACGTGTTCTTCGCCCGATTTTTCCCAGAGCAAAGCACGGCCATGTTCTTCATAGAGTTTGCCCCACCAGCCTTCGCCGATGTCGGCCTGGTAGCCACGGACTTCATTGAAGCCCTGGAGCGGCTTCGAGCGGAACTGAACGCCGCTGTTGCCAGAGTTCGGAGTTAATTTCACATCGAAGCTCAGTTTGAAATCGCCGGCAGCCAGATCACTGACCAGGAAAGTGTTGTGGGGCAACCCCGGGCTGCGGCCAACGATTTCGCCGCTTTCGACAGACCACAGTTTAGGATCGCCCGACCAGCCAGTCAGATCGCGGCCATTGAACAGGAGCGAGGCATTCTCCTTGGTGGCTTTCATGGGAACCTGGGCTCTACCGCGCAGGTAGGCGATGAGTGAAAGTATCTCCTCTTCAGAGTACTGTTTGAGTTGATCCTCTGGCATCATCGAGGTTTCGCTAACCTCACGATCGTCGATTTCATCCTGTGGCAATACGATCGTTTCCGTGGCGGTTTGGATGGTGACCGATTTGTCGTCTTCTTTGCGCACGATGCCTGTGATGACCCGGCCATCGATCGCGTAGATGACCGTGGATTGATACTCTTTGGGGATCAGCGCGCTTGGATCGACGAGGTTTGACAGCAGATACTCGATATCGGCCCGGTTCGAACCGGTTAAGTCGGGGCCGATGCTCGCGCCGGCACCGTAAAGTGTGTGACACTGCTGACACGTTTTGGCGAATACGGCGCGGCCAAGCTGAAGGTTCGGCTTCTTATCGGAGGGGCGATGGATGAGCTCGCGATATTGGTTCACCAGTTCAGCCTTATCGGCTGCGGTGGCGCGCACGGTGCCCCAAATTTCGGTAAGAAGCTCGTCGATGGAATTGTCCTTGAGGTTGTGGAGCTGGCGAACCAAGTCGGCCGGTAGATCGGCAGGGGGGATGTTGCCCGACTCGATCGCCTTCAACATGACCATGCCGTAAGGCACGCGCGACGAAAGCGTGGCCAGCGCGGTGCGCTTTTCCCCAGGCGTGAGCGACGAGTAGACGGCCAATAGTCGTTCGGGCGTTTTCGGGTCATCGTACATGGCAAGGCCAGTGAGTGCGGCCTCGCGAAGAGCCGGCTCATCGAGCAACGTTTGCAGCGTGATGGCAAGGCCGGCATCTTTCGCAGCGAGAAGCGCGTCGAGCGCCGCCTTTCGTTCGCCGGCATCGCCGTCTTTGGCAGCTACAAATTTTCGCAGTATGGCGAACGCCGGCTCATCGCCGAACGTGACCCCGAGGGCGGTTGCTTCGTTACGAACGTCTTTGTTCGGCGATTTGGCAAGAAGGGGATAGACGTTGGCCCAAGTCGCGGGGGCTTCTACTGTGCGCTGACCGGTGAGTGCCGTGCGAGCAGCTTTGAGGATGACCAATTGCTCGGCATCGTTCGTGCGATCTTGCAACGTATCGATCAACACGGCAATCCCTTGGTTATCGCCGAGCATGCCAATGCGTCGTAGCATGAATTCGCGAACGAGGGGCATGGTGTTGCCGCATTTGATCGCGAATTCCAAGGCGCGTTTAGGATCGGCCTCGGCCAGCGGTTCGGCGGCAAACCAGTACATGAGAGGCAGGTTATGATCCTTGGCATCGCTGGCATGACGAACAAGGCTGTTCAACACACGCCAACGATTCTCCAGCGGCACTCGTTGCATGGCCGAGGCCAAGTAGAGGCGAACCACCGGAGACGGATCGCCCTTGGCCATCGCGGAGAACTGCGGCAGCAATGTTTTTAGCTGTGGCTCAGGACGGTCGAGAGCAAGTTGAATCGTCCAGGCGCGCACGTACTCGTCGCGATCCTTGAGTAGCTTTTCGACTACTTGGTGCGGGACACCGCCCGTCGCATGAAGCGCCCACATCGCACGTAGACGACGCGACGGCTCGAGGTGTCGCACGGCCAAATCGGCGAGTAATTCACGCGATTCTTCGCTTAATTTTTCCGCCGCCGCGCGTTCCTGAAGGATTCGACGCGAATGCCGCACGTACCAGTCATTTTTCTCGGCCAGCAACATGACGAGTTCTTTGTCGCCGCGCTTCTTCAAATCGACTGGCTTGGCTTTGGCATCGCCGTAGCTGACTTTGAAAACACGGCCATTGCTGCGGTCGTGCCCTGCAGCATCGTTGTGATGGCATGCGTTTGTATCGTACCAATCGATGAAAAACGCGTTTCCGTCTGGTCCGTATCGAATATTGAGAATTTGCGAGGCCAAGTCGCCCGTGAGTAGGAAGTCGGGGCCGTGGCTGCCGACGAATCCCGAGCCTTCGCGCTTGAGGATATCGGTGTTCAGTCGTTGGCCATGAATGTTATTCATGAAGATGCGGCCGCGGTATTCCGCGGGCCACTTGCCGCCAAGGTATACCATGGCACCCGCGTGCGCGTGGCCGCCGCCGGCGTCGTCGGAGCGGCCGTTGCCGCCGTGCGGACTGTCGCCCACATAATGGCGATGGTCGGCGATCGTGGGGATATCGCCGAAGGTGTACGGATTGAAATGCGACCCGGCTTGGCGTTGGTATCGCGCGCCTTGAATGATGTGATACAGATGCGGAATTACGCAGGCGGTGGCAAAGGCTTGGCCATTGTCGTCGAAATCGACGCCCCAGGGATTGCTCGTGCCTTCGGCGAACACTTCGAAAACATGCCGCGTGGGATGATAACGCCAAATGGCCGCGTTGAGCGGGATTCGCTCGGCGTCGGGTGTGCCCGGCTTGCCGACACGCGAGTGAGTGAACACGCCGTGGCAGCCATAGAGCCAGCCGTCTGGTCCCCAGATGAACGTGTTGAGCGTTTCGTGGGTATCTTGCCAGGCCCAGCCATCGAGCAGAATTTGGGGCCCGCCATCGGGCTTGTCGTCGCCATCGTGGTCGGGGATGAACATCAAATAAGGTGCGGCACCGACCCACACGCCGCCGAAACCGACTTCGAGGCCACTCACCAGGTTGAGGCCTTCGGCAAAGATTTTGCGGCTGTCGAATTTGCCGTCGCCGTCGGCGTCTTCGAAGATCAGGATTCGATCACGGCCTTCGCCTTCCACGGCACGAACGGGATACTCGTAGGCTTCGGCAACCCATAGGCGACCGCGATCGTCGAACGCCATCGCGATGGGCTGCTTTACGTCGGGTTCGGCAGCGCTCACGGTGACACGAAAGCCAGTCGGCACTTTCATGACGCGAGCCGCTTTTTCCGCGGTCAGCCCCGCGTAGGGATACATGTCACCCGAACGGTGGGCTTCGGGTTCCTTGATTTCCAGCGCTTCGTCGTGAAAGCGGAAATGGTCGTAGTTGATATGTCCCCAGCCGGCACGAGCCTGGTCGGTGATGCGTACATAAACTTGCTTGCCTGCGAGTTTGCGCAGGTCGGCCACAACCTGCCGCATTTCTTCTTGCGTGCGGCCGCTTGCCGAGAAAACGATTTCATCGTCGTCCGCGTTAAGAATATCGACGCGTAATGCGCCGCCCGAGCCACCGCCGACAAGAAAGCTGGCGTAGGGGTGATTTACAGGAAACGGGACGGATGTCAGAGTTCCATTGAGGCCATCGCGCCCGTTTTCATAAGTGCCGATCCAATACTTGCCGCGGTGGCCGCTCGTGCTATCAGGACGGCGAGCCTTAACCGTATCGCCTTCGACGGGCTGATTTTCGAAAGCGTTACCTTCGGCAGTCCAGTCGGAAAGATCTCCCTTTTCGAAGTCGAGGTTCAAAACCCGGCCATCTTCCGCAAGGGGAAGAAAGCCGTCGTCATCTTTCGGCGGGTTGTTGGCAGCTTGAGATTCTACGGTGTCATTTTTTTTTTGCGCGTCGGACTTCGCCGACTTTTTATCGGCCTCTCTTTTGGGCTGCGCTTTTTCCCAAGTGGCTTGATCCACCGGCTTCGCTTCGTGAATGAAGACGAACGTGCCTTTTTTGTTGCCCACCACGATATCTGCAAGTTGGTCGCCGTTGAGGTCGCCGGCAATCACTTGGGTGCCTACGCCGGAATTCGTATCAATACGATGTGGAACGAAGCGTGTGTTTTCGCCGTCGCGAACTGTTTGAAACCAATACAGGACGGCCGGGTCCAACGCCCCGGGATCATGTTCGGCATGAGCCCAGTAGCGTTTGCCGGTGACGACATCAGGCACGCCGTCGTTATCCATGTCAACCATGTCGAGAGCATGCAGTTGCGAGAACGAGACACCATACTCATTGGGCTCGTTTTTTTCGCTCATGACGACATGCTCTTTGAAATTCCATTTGCCGTCTTTTTGGCCCAGATTCTCGAACCACGAGAGACCGTACGAATGCGCGGCCTTGCTGGTAACAATGTCGTTGTCGCCGTCGCCATCCACATCGAACACGAGCATCTGTGCTCCGCCAGGCCCCGAGAACGGCGTTTCGTGGAATGTCCAGAATTCCTGGTTCGAGTCTTCGGCCGGTTGTTCCCACCAGCCGTTCTTTTCCAGAAGATCGATTCGGCCGTCGTTGTTGACGTCGCCGACGCCCATGCCATGAGTGAAGCGTTGGTAGTCGCGCTTGGGCGTTACCGCATGGAACGGCCAGGGTTTGGTGGGATCATCGCTGGGGATTTCGGCATAGCCGAGTTGCCCACCGGTCATGCAAACGACCTCGGGTTTGCCGTCGCCCGTGATATCAACAAATGTAGGCGATTCGTTATCGGTCACCGGCATAATCGTATGCCGCTGCCAATGCCCGGGCTTGCCCTGAGGGTTGGAAAACCACCACGATTCTTCTCCTGGAAAGCCAAGGATAACGATGTCGGTCCAATCGTCGCCGTTCACATCGTAGGTGAACGCAAAGAAATTCTTCGAGTAGCCTTTCGGATCGTACGGCTCGGGCTTGTAGTACTCGTGTCGCTCGGTGAATGTCGGCCCGGCGTACCAATAAGGGCCGGAAACAATGTCCATGACCCCGTCTTTATTGAAGTCGCCAAAGTTCGCGCCTTCGCTGAAGAACTGATCGCTGAGTTGCGTTTTCTTGAACGAGTGAAGCTTATGGTCCTCCGCGGCCTCGATTTGACCGCAAAGGAGAACAACCATGAACAGAGCCGCCATTACCCGATGGTTCATCAACATGGAAACACTCATCTCTCTAGAGGCAGGATCAGCATTGTTTGCGCTGGCCGAGGCAGCGCGGTTTGCGAGATCGAGTCGAGGTGGGAATCAGTTTATCGTAGCGTAAATTCTGGGAGGCGTCGAATTTCTCCGCCGGCAACCGCCGATTCGTGGGCCAAAATGCCCACGCACGTCCAGTTGGCACTGGTAGGCGCGTTAGGCCAAGGGTCGCGGTCATCAACGAGCGCGCTGATGAACTCGTTGACAAGGTGCGGATGCGAACCGCCGTGCCCCGAGCCTTGCAAGAACGAGAGGTGGTCGGCGTCCACGATCGACTGGGTGAACGGCCGGATTTCTTCGGGCAGCAAATGCGCGAAATCTGGCACGTCGATAAGCGCCGCGATTTCTGGCTCGGGGCGTTTGGCCGTGTGCATGATGTGCCGTTCGCCTTCCATGAGCGCCCACTCGAACGATTTCTTGGAGCCGTAAACGTCGAAGCTCTCGCGGTACTGGCGTGCCGTGTCGTAGAGGAATCGCCAGATGTGCGCGGCGACGTCGCTATCGGCAATCTTGATATGGCACGATTCCACGGCGAACGCATTGCCGCTCTTTTCTCGAATATCGTCACGAACCGTTCCGGAACCAAAGCAAGAAACGTATTCGGCACGCTTATCGAGCAAGCCGAGCACAGGGCTCACCACGTGTGTTGCGTAGTGCATGGGAATCATTCGTTCCCAATAGTCGGGCCAGCCGTCCATGTCTTGCGGATGCGAGGCCTGCATGTATTGAATTTTTCCGAAGTCGCCGTTCTCGTACATTTGCCTGATGAACAGGAACTCGCGGCTGTAAACAACCGTCTCGGCCATCATGTATTTCAGGCCGGTATCTGCCACGAGTTGGCAGATTTTTTCGCAGTCGGCAATGTTCGTGGCCATCGGCACGGTACACATTACGTGCTTGCCCGCTTTGAGCGCTTCCTGACTCATCCAGGCATGATCGGGAATCGGGCTATTGATATGAACGAAGTCGATCTCCGGATCGGCCAGCACTTGCTCGAACTTGGCATATCGCTTGGCGATCCCGAACGCATCACCGATCTTGTTCATTTCGGCTTCATTGCGACGGCAAATGGCGACCACCTCGCCTTGAGGATGCCGCTGATAGATCGGAATGAACTCCGCACCAAAGCCGAGCCCCACCATTGCCACCTTAACCGGAGGTGTTTTCTTCATGCTCATTCCCTAAACCTGAAGGAATCGAATTGACCTTAAATGAATGCGAGTTTGGCAAATATGCCGAACCGAGTGCTCAAACCGCATAGCGACCATTATCGCAATAGTCGTGAGAAATCCGCCATGCTCGGCCAGTGCTGGTTTGGCCAAAGCAACTAAAAACCTGTACTGCCCAATAACCAGCTTTGAAACCTGTGATGTTGCTATCCTCTTGCTCTCATGTTAATTTAGCCAACAATGGCCCGCGATTAAATGGATTATCAACTCAAATAATCTGTAGTTTTCGCGGCTTTGCGTCACTCCTCTCAGGCGAATTTCGAGGCGATATGGCGGATAACTCCCAGGCGGCGAGCGCGAACGGCAGAATCTTCTGGGCCAGTTTTTTAACTCTTATTGCCGCGGGCATGGGCTTTGCCGTACGCGGTGGCGTGCTCGCCGAGTGGAGCCGACTCTTCGGCTTCACCAAAACCGAATTGGGAACCATTACCGGGGGTGGACTCACCGGTATGGCCTTCACGATTATTTTCTTCAGCCTGTTTGCCGATCGGGTCGGTTACAAGCTCATCCTCATCGGGGCATTCCTGCTCCATCTTTTGTCGGCCGTGGTGCAGTTGTCCGCAAATTATGTGTTCGACTCCTACGGCAAGGATGCCACGTACTGGTGCTTGTATATCGGTATGTTCATGTTTTCGTTAGGAAACGGCATGTGCGAAGCGGCCATCAATCCGCTCGTGGCAACGCTTTATCCCAAGCAGAAGACCCATTATCTCAATATTTTGCATGCCGGTTGGCCTGGCGGTCTTATCCTTGGCGGCCTGTTGGCTTGGTTCTTCGTCGGAGAAAAAAGCGTTATCACCCAATTGCGCTGGGAAATTCCCATGGCGTTCTTTTTGGTTCCCGTCCTTTGGTACGGTTTTATCACCATTAAAGAACACTTTCCGATTTCCGAAGCGCGTGCGGCCGGCGTCAGCTTTGGCGAAATGCTCGCCCAGTTCGCTTCTCCGATTCTGCTGCTCTTGTTGTTCCTGCACGCGCTCGTAGGCTATGTTGAGTTGGGAACCGATAGCTGGATCACAAACATCATGGAAGGGTTCATTTCGAACAGCGTTTTGCTGCTCGTTTACACGGCTGGTCTGATGTTCGTGCTGCGGTTTTTTGCCGGTCCCATTGTCGAACGCATCAATCCATTGGGGCTTCTGTTCGTGAGCGCGGTGCTGGGCTGCATCGGCCTGTACATGATGGGCAAGAGCCTGGGGGCTGCCTCGTTCGCGGGCATCCTCGTGGCGGCCACTATCTACGGCGTCGGCAAAACATTCCTTTGGCCCACGATGCTCGGCGTGGTCGGCGAGCGTTTTCCCAAAGGCGGTGCGCTGGCGATGGGTGCTATGGGCGGTATCGGCATGTTCTCGGCCGGAATGTTCGGTAGCCCCGGCATCGGTTACACTCAAGATCGTTTTGCGTCGCAAGAACTGCGCCAAGTGGATCCTGCCGTGTATGCGCAGGTCAAATCCGATCAACCTAACAAGTTCCTGGTCTTTCCCGCGGTCGAAGGCTTCGACGGCACGAAGGTTGCCGCTCTTCCGAAAGACAGTGCCGCGGCGAACCAAGTGACGGAAGCCATTGAATACGGTCGCGCAATGGCGCTGAAGGTCACCGCGGCTATTCCCGCGACGATGGCCATCGGTTACCTGCTATTGATTGTTTACTTCCGCGCGATCGGCGGGTACAAGCAAGTTGTCATCGGTCCCGGCGGAGAAGAACGCGAATCGAGCCACGAACCAAGCGCAGCCGAGGCGATCTACCAAGATTCCCGCGCCGATCAAGCGTAGGCGAGCCAACCACCCGAATTGGTACACGAGCTTGAAAGCTGCTCTAGTGTTCTGTGAGTCTTGATTTGCTGGGTGGCATGCTTTCACGCGGTAGCGGGTAAGCATGCCTACGCCCAGAAGGCGAAGGCATGCCACCCAGCAAATGACCATGGACAGACCACTAGCCGTGGTTCGCTTTTTCGCGGCGTGCTAACTCCAGATCGGCTTCAATCATCATGCGTACGAGACCTTCGAAGTCGACTTGTGGTTTCCACCCGAGCGACTTCCTCGCGTAGCTGGCGTCGCCTTGCAGCGCGTCCACTTCGGCGGGGCGAAAGTATCGCGGGTCGATCCGCACTCGCGTTACGCCTGTCTTATCCACTCCTGCTTCGGCGAGGCCTTCGCCGCGCCATTCGAGGGGCATCCCCGCCAGCTCGAAAGTCTTTTCGCAAAACTCGCGCACGGTATGCGTCTCGCCCGTGGCGATCACGTAATCGTCCGGTCGGTCTGCTTGCAGCATGAGCCACATGGCCTGCACGTAATCGCCGGCAAATCCCCAATCGCGACCAGCCGCCAAATTGCCCAAGTACAGGCACTCCTGCAATCCACAGACAATGCGAGCCACGCCCCGCGTAATCTTCCGCGTCACGAATGTCTCACCGCGCCGCGGCGACTCGTGGTTGAATAGAATTCCGTTCACCGCGAACATATCGTACGCTTCGCGGTAGTTCTTGGTCGCGTGGAAAGCAAATGCCTTGGCGTACCCGTAGGGGCTCTGTGGATTGAACGGCGTGCGCTCGGTCTGCCGCGGTTCTAGCGATTTACCGTACATTTCCGACGACGAGGCCTGATAGAACTTGCAGTTCAACTCGCTTTCGCGAATGGCATCGAGCAATCGGATGCAGCCAAGGCCCGTCACGTCCGACGTGTACTCGGGGATCTCGAAGCTTACGCGCACATGCGACTGCGCACCCAAGTTATAGATTTCATGGGGACGAATCGATTTCACGAGCTGATTCAACGAGGAGCCATCGGCCAGGTCCGCGTACACCAACTTCAATCGCACGTCCGGCTCGTGCGGGTCTTGATAGATGTGGTCGATTCGCGCCGTGTTGAACGTCGACGACCGCCGAACCATGCCGTATACTTCGTATCCTTTGGATAGCAGGAGCTCTGCCAGGTACGAACCGTCTTGGCCTGTGATGCCCGTTACGAGTGCTCGTTTGCCAATCTTAGGGGGATATGCCTTCACCATGCAGGCCAGTTTATTGGAACTCGCCAAACCACGCAAAGGCACCTTGATGGATAATCGCGCTCACGCGGCAAGGTAGCAGCAAAGGGACCATTCAAAAAAAATCGGCAGAGGGGATTCACCACAGGGGGAATTCACCACAGAGGCACGGAGAATTTGTAGGATTCAGGATGGTGGATGCAGGGGACAGGGCCAAGGCATTCAGTAGATACCCTGTTCCCTGCATCCACCATCCTGAATCCTTTAATCAAGTCATTCTTCTTCGTGCCCTCTGTGACTCTGATAGAGACCCTGTGGAAATTCGCTTCTTACGGCCAACGCCGAATCAAAGGGCATTCGGCGGAACGTCGAGTTCCTTGCGAAGGCGTTCAAGTTCCGCATGTAACTGCTTTTGAACTTCGGCATATTCGGGACGGTCGTAAACGCTCACCATTTCATGCGGATCTTTTTCGAGGTCGTATAACTCCCATTCGTCGAGAGGGTAGAAATTGATGAGCTTGGCACGCCCGGTGGTTACGCCTTCGTGTTTGTAAACGTGATGGACGCGCTCAACACCTTCGTAAAAATGATAGTAAAACGAATCTCGCCAATCGCTCGGTTCTTCGCCTTTGAGGAGAGGTACGAAGCTGCGTCCTTGCATCGTGGCAGGCACGTCCGCGCCTGCCGCGTCTAAAAAAGTTTCCGCAAAATCCACATTCGATACGATGCGATCTTCTATGCCGCCCGGCTTGGTGACGCCGGGCCAACGCACGACGAGCGGTGTCCGTAGCGACTCCTCGTACATGAATCGCTTGTCGAACCAGCCGTGTTCGCCCAAGTAAAATCCTTGGTCGCTCGTATACACAACGATCGTGTTATCGGCGAGGCCGGCCTCGTCCAAGTAGTCGAGAAGCTTCCCCACGCTGTCGTCTACCGAATCCACACAAGCCAGGTAGTCTTTCATGTAGAGTTGGTAAAAGGCTCGTGTGCGTTCTTCGTCGCTCATTGGCTGGCTTGCCTCGAACGCGGCCAGTCGCGGATCGACAAATTTTTCCCAGGCCTCTTGCTGCGCCTTATCGAGTCGATTGAACAAAAACCTCCGCGCTGGACTCGGTTTTTTCCATAGCTTCACGTCGCTTTCGAGGGACATCTGGCCTACACGCATATCGGCGTGATGTGCGGCCGTGCCGCGATTCGCATAGTCGTCTAACAACGATGCCGGTTCAGAAAACGTTTGCTTCTCGAACTTCGCGAGTTTCTCGGGTGCCGGGTGCCACGGCCGATGCGGCGCTTTGTGATGCACCATCATCAGAAACGGCTTCTCGGAGTCGCGTTTGTTTTTTAACCAATCGAGAGCGAGGTCGGTCGTTACATCGGTCACGTAGCCGGGCACCGAGCGGCGGCCTTCAGCCGAAATGAAGTCGGGCCGGTAGTATTGCCCTTGTCCAGGGATTACATCCCAATAGTCGAACCCAGTGGGGTCGCTCACCAGGTGCCATTTGCCGACGATCGCGGTTTGATAACCGGCCGCTTTCAACAGCTTCGGCAGCGTTACTTGGTTGCCATCGAACTTGCTCTGGTTATCGACGAAGCCGTTTTTGTGTCCATACAAGCCAGTGAGTATGCACGCGCGGCTCGGCCCGCATAGCGAGTTCGTGACATAGCAGCGATCGAACCGGATTCCTTCGTTCGCAATGCGGTCGATGTTGGGCGTTTGATTGACCTTCGAGCCATAAGCACCCACGGCCTGGTACCCATGGTCGTCTGTCATGATGAACAGAATGTTGGGACGAGCCTGCTCGGAATAAACGGGCGAAATCGGCCCGAAAAACAGAACCGTGAATGCCGCGATAAAAAGCTTCGCGCCGAAACTACGCCAACTGAAAGTTGAAAGCATGGCTAGCCACAGGTTATGAGGAAAAGGGCACGAGTTTTAAACTTTGGGCCTTCAGCAAATTTAATGGGTCAGCCGCAACGCGGCGTCAGTTAATAGCCAGGGGTGTCAGCCCCTGGAAAGGTAGGGGATGTGTTCTTAGCCCCAACGGGGCGACAGTGAACTGGGAGTTTTTCGACTTACTGTCGCCCCGTTGGGGCTGAAAACACTACGGACACTGCTGCTCCCAGGGGCTTACGCCCCTGGCTATTTTCTGCCGGCCCTTTGGGCCTGAACTCGCCCACTAAATTTTCTGAGGAACCCTGCTGCCTTTTCGCGCCAAATAATGGCGTGAGAAGGCTAGTGTTCTGTCCATGGTCATTTGATGGGTGGCATGCCTTCGCCTTCTGGGCG
>CAZTWS010000040.1:0-35170 GCA_964618225.1 uncultured Planctomycetaceae bacterium | reverse complement strand
GAACCGGCGGTTCATTTGCACTCGTTCCTCGTCTCCAGCACGCCGTCCCACACCATGCGACTGCTCTGGGGCGTGACCAAACGACAGATGCAGGACTGGCATATTGTGTTTCAAGAGGAGGATAAGGAGACGTACATCCAGTCACTGATGAGTGTCGCAAATACGTAATTCATGGGGGGCCCTGCGCGCAATGCAAGTAATTTCTGTTGACGATATCCTGGCAGAAAACGGATTTGCGCCGCCGCACCTGCGCGCTCTGGTGCCTGACCAGGCCAATTACAAAGCACTGCTACTTCAGCCGGAAGGAAATATCACCGCCGATAATGCCGGTGTTCGCAATACCGATGCCCAGCTAGCAGACCAGCAGTATGCGGGTTTTCTGGATATTGGGACTGAGACCGATGCAGATCTGGTAATCACCCCGGAGTATTCCCTTCCATGGCGTGTGCTAGAAGAGTTCATCGAGAACGATAAGGTCCCGAACGAAGGAAAGCTCTGGGTTTTGGGTTGTGAAAGCATCACGCAGGATGCGCTTGCAGATTTTGCTGCGAGGCTTACCGACAGAGCCACTGTCATCTATGAACCACTTGCCGCAGATGCCACTCGCTTCCTAAACCCGCTAGTTTATGTGTTTAGCACGACACAGCTTGCGGATGCCGACGCTCCCAGACTAATAGTGCTCATTCAGTTCAAAACATGCCCGATGGGCGATAATCAGCACTTCGAAGTGAACAGACTTCTTTGTGGCACGCGGCTGTACCGTTTTGGTGGGACCGACTCACAACTGCGTTTGGTGACGCTCATCTGCTCAGATGCGTTCGCATTCAAAGAGGAGCACGCCGAGACGCTCTACGATCGCACACTTGTAATTCACATACAGTTGAATCCCAATCCGCGGCAGAACTTGTTCCGCATCTATCGCACACATCTTCTACAGTATGGTGGAGATCAGACAGAGATCATCACGCTTAATTGGGCGAAGGACATTCAGGCCCAGCCATGCAACGGAGATCCGTGCTGGCATAATATTGCGGGTTCGGGTTGGTACCTTCGTCCAGACAAGTTTGATTCGACAGATAGTTTTCTCCAGCACAACCACAAGCTGGGCCTGTACTACACATGGCTTCACGTCGACAGATGCCATGCACTTTTCTTTTCGTATGCTCCCGCGGCTTTTCTGCTGGTAGGTACAAAAGTCGCGCATCTCAGAGTGCCAGCTCCACTTTCGAAGAGGACCGGTCCCCGGATGGACTCACTTTATGAATGGTCTAGCGATCAACAAGAGTGGAAAGTTGCTGGCGAAGCTGACGACATGTTCTCTGGTGTAGTCGCGGATGCTGGAGATGCTGCCGACCAACTCAAGCTGCTAGCACAAACAAATGCACTTGGAGTGGAGCGTATTCTGGCAATCTGTGCGGGTCATCCCATTTCTCGCGCGGATTGGTACAAGGTAATCCATCTTGACTCTTGCCAAATCGACGCCGAAGAAATTATTCGGCGGGTTACTTTCTGTCATGACCAGGAAGCAAAGGCCGCCACATTTCGGCGTTCACGACTCAGAGCAGCACAACGCACGATTCGGCTACTGAGCCAATCTTTACCTCCCTCCTTGACTGACCTTGCTGAAGGCTTTCAGCTCGATTGGGATGCGGCCTCTCCACACACAAATCTTGTTTCGCACAGTCATCGGCGCGCAACTGCGATTGCGTTGGATGACAATCATACACGCGAAGATGCCGAGAACACGCGAGACACCGTTGCTGAGTATTTGAGAAGGACGTCTCCATCCGCCGATGCAGGTATCGAGGCGATGCAGCGACTCAGCGTGTGGTATAGCGATGAGCATGGTCAAGACGTGCTGTGCGAGCCATATCGCTATGTAAACTACGATCAGACCGCAGAATCACCCTTTGACATCGGGAGGGCCTTCTGATGCTCACCATAGACGCTCTCAGATCTCGCTTCTCAGATTATTTTTCTAGCTTTGAACCGGTAGGCGATGCTGTCGCGCGATTCGTACGAAGCAGTGAAGGGAGGCAAGTCGCGCGAGATCCCGGTTCGCCATGACCTTCAGGTCTTCATCCAGCAGTATTTGGACAAAGCGGGCATAGGTTCAATCCCGCCGGATTCGCCATTGTTCCGAACAGCGATCCGCCGAACAAAGCAACTCACCGCGAACGGCATGACCGCGGGCGATATGGGGCGCATGGTCAAACGCAGAATGCGGACTGTCGGCCTTCCGGCCCGCCTCTCACCCCATTCCTTCCGCGTAACGACAATTACTGACCTACTCAGCCAGGGCGTCCCCTTGGAGGATGTGCAGAATCTCGCGGGTCACGCAGATCCGCGTACGACGCGGCTCTACGACCGGCGACAGCGGCGAGTGACTAGAAATATTGTCGAGAGGATCTCCATATAGGCACACCCTTATCGAATCAGCTTAACGATGCAGACTGTGCATCTTGAATTCTGCTGACCCGAGAAAATCGAATTTTCGCTCAAACAATGACGAAAGCTTCTCATTCGCCGTCGCAAATATAATTTGCCTGTCTCCGGACAACGCGACCTCTCGTAAGTAATCCAGAAACGATAAGCTGTTGAGATCGTCAACGTGTGCGATCGGGTCGTCAATTAACATCAGTTGTGGTGCCGACCTGAGCTGCGCGTTCTGGGCAAGGAAAAGCGAAAGTGCGTACGCGGCCCGCTGGCCAGTGCTTATTTGGTGCAGCTTTGCCTCCTGTCCGTCTTTTCGAATCAGCGTTGTCATGTCATGCAAGCGAGAGAATTCCGCAGGACTGTGAATGCGGCGGAAAATCTCCTCAATTGCCTCTTTGTTCTGCTGGAGTGCTTCTTCCATTGCACCTGCTAGCGAATGCTTCTCCAGTATCTCCCTCAACACTTCCTCGGCTTCTCGCAGTCGCTTGATTCGAGGTTCAAGCCCTTGGAGTTGTTCGGCGATTTCACCCTTGCGCTTCATGGCATCCGCAGCCATCACCCCAGCCTGCTGTTCATTTGTAACTGCTGTTTGCAGATTGGTCAGGAGCGTCCTAATTAGCCTGATTGATGTAAGAGCCTCGGCAAGAGGCTGATCATTTTTGATTACCCTCTTTGCTTCGTTTGATTCGAGTGATTTTAGAATCGCTCTTGCAAGATCTCTCCGTTCCTTTCGCTGGGAGATGGCTTTTTGACATTCTTCCAATGTCGCCTCCTCAATTCCCAGCAGCTTAGTCAAACGCTGGAGTGTCTCCGAAAGCTCTCTCTCACACCCTTCAATTGCACTATCTGTTGCCCTTCGCTCGTCGGCTAACTGAGCGCGAGCTGTCCCCAAAAGGTCAATATTCGGGGATGGAGCCCCTTTGTCTCCCAGCACCGATTTCTGCAAAACAGCGTACCGTTCAGAGGACAAGCCGAGGGCTCGCAGCGATTCGCTTGCAGCCTTTGCTTCCTCTGCCTCGACAGTCGCGGCGTTCTCTTGTTGGTAAAGATCAACGACCGCCTGAACGACCGAAAGAACCTGCGTATCGTCAGGAAGCTCATTCTGCGCAGCTATCTTTCGGAGCCATTCCGAGACTGCGAGAGCCTTGTCTGCAAGCACAACGCGTAATTCAGACTCGCGAAGTGATTCTCGAAGCGTTTTTGATTCTGATTCAATCTGCGAGTCAAGATCTTGGTTGATGCGACTGGCCAGTTGTCCTGAGCCGTATTCACAGTGACACAATGGACAAATGTCTTTATGCGCCGCTTGGGACAATATCTGAGATGCAATGTCTCGCAATTGCTGTGACAGCACTGCGGCCTGATCACTCAATCGCGTGAACTCTACCAATCGGGATCGCGTAGAATCTACATCGGCTTGTGCTTGCTCTAAAGCTTTCTTGCAGTGACCCCAGTACTGATCTAAGGGAAGGGGCACATCCGCGATTGACTCGATGTCGGCTAAGTCGAAGACTTTCCCTACAAGGCGCCTTCGAAGATCTTGCGTTGCGGCTTGCGCGCTCGACAAACGCTTTTCTATGTGGGCAAACGAGTTCTCTAAATAAACTGAGAATTCGTCGATCTCCTGTTCTCTCTGAGCATGCTTTCCGACGGCATCCTTGCTTTCACGGAGACGTCGAGCAACCGCTTGGCACTCTGATATGGCCGCCTCCGCATCCACAAGTATGCTTCCAGTCGCTGACTCGAAGTCCCGGAGCGTTCTAATAGTGACTGGAGAGCCACTCCAATCGCACGGTAGAGCCTGTTCGACAACTGGTTCTAAGGCAGCAAAAGCTGATATCAGATTGGGCACATGAGCTGGCATTTCATCAACTGGGATCGGCCAGCCACTCCCAGAGAGTTTCTCACTTACAGTGGTAAGAAGGGCATCAGACTCTTTGGGTACTGCTGCTGCCATACCAAGCTGCTTTTCAACAGCGCCCAATTCACGCTGCGATTGCTGTGCTACGGCGGTGAGTTCCTTCAATGTTTTTTCAAGTTCCCCATGCGTGCGCTCAATCTCGCGCCAGCTCTTAGATACCTCAGGGCCAACCAAGAGCTTCGAAAGGTCTTCCTCAAAATCTTTCCGCGCATCCGCAATCGCAACGGCGGCGTCGGTGTCCAGGAAATTGTACCGCGAGAAGCTTTGGAACAGCGTATTTGTCCGAATGTCTGTTTGCCCGTACCAGGCAAGATTGCGATCCCGTAGTACCGCAGCGGTTGGCTTCCCAGCGCTTGCAGTCTCTATCTGTCCGTCACGAAATGTGGCACGGAGCGTGTATGGCGCACGCGACTTTTGGTCCCGCTTGTTAACACCGCAATAGAGCAGTTCGATCGCTTCCAGTAGCGAGGTTTTTCCCGCCCCGTTTGCGCCGGTCAGTAGCGTTACTGTTCCAAAGTCAAATGAGCGTTGTCTCGGGTATGGCCGGTAGTTGATCAATTCGATCGATGAGATGAAGGGAGGAGCTTGTTTGTGACGAATCACTACGGGAGAAGGCGTGCCAAGTCCTTTGTGACCGAACTCCGCCTCGATGCGTTTGATTCGTTGGGGCAGGGAATCGTTATTGAACACGGCGTGATCGAGGCTTGCTTCCGCAAGTTTTTCAGTCCAAGTGGAAAGCACACTTGCATCTACGACCCCTTCAGCTATTTGAAACTTAGGTGGCGTGAGTGCCGACGTAAGTTCTTGTTCGTTGACAATGAACTTACGTGCATATTTGCGGTCCCGTTCTACAAGTGCCCGAGTTTCGCTTAGCACTGTCGCCGAGACGACAAAGAATAAGTAGTGGCTCCACTGAAGACTTTTAGGGCCCTGAAAGTAGCGGGATGCAATAACACTGTCCTGATACGCATCGAGCTCTTCCATCGACTCCGGAATTCTCTCGGATACATCAACGTAGTATACGGCAAATGGGTGCCCTTCTGCGTCGGCGCCAATCAACTAGATTGCGGTTCAATAACTAATGAACTGTTTTCGCTATTGTGTGCCGTCGTGGATCAAGAATATCTGCCGGAGGTAATCCGAGAGGTCAGGTGGTGTAGAACCGAGCCGAAAACCTCCCTGGGGAAACAGAGTGCCTCTTCTCTGTCCGTCCGCATTAGAATTGTCCTTCGCCATTCTCTGAGCCATTGGCGCTGCCGCCATGCTCGAAGATCCAGCTATGGGCTTGGTCAGCGACCTTGGCGAGCAAGGGCAGGTCGTCTCGGCCGAACGAACTGGAATCTTTCCACTCGTCGCCGTCCTTGTAGAGCCGACTGAAGCTGACATTGTGCCGTATACCGTTCTGGGTTTCGTTCTCCCAAACGGCAGCCCGGATGCGTCCCAAGCGGACTTCGTGAACCGGGCGGGCTTTCGTTTGTTGCTTAGCCATCGCAAATCTCCAATCAACAAGAAAACAATGAACAAGAAAACAAAACACGCTTCCTCTTCTACTGCTCAAGGGACCACTCGCCTGTCAGACGGCCAGCGCCAGGAGCGATGCCACTTTGGCTTCGGCCTCGGTCCGGTCGCCCACGTGCTTAATCAGCGGCGTCAGTCGCGTTAGCGCGTCGACCATGCCGAAGATCGTGTAGCGACCCTTGCCAAGCTCCGCTGCAACCGGCAGGGCATCCTTGATGAGGCCCCGCGGAATGCCATGCTTTGCCAATTCCTTGGCTACGCTTTCCTCGTCCGGTCCGAACGTCTCGGACATCGCCCGAGTGACAACGCGGTGGAAGCCATCCCTTCGCACATCACGGCGCTCGACGAGCTGGGCGATGATGCGACGGATTTCCCCCAAGCCTTCCTGCACGCTGGCAGTGTGCTTGCGGGTGAACTCGATCACATCGGTTGCATCCCAGACGATATGGTTCATGCAGATTCGCTGATACCAAAACGCCTGGATGCCGAGCGAGCGTCGTCCGACTTCGGAATTCCATACGAAGAAGCCGGGGGCGAACTCTTCACCTCCAATTTCGATCCAGCCGTTGGGATCGATCATGAAGGCGAACAAGTCCTGTTCGCCACAGTAGAGCCCTGTCGCGCCGTTAAATCCGGCGGGCGGCGGCTGGAAGTCCGTAGCGAACTCACCTACGGTGGCAAGCAGATCCGCGTTCCAGAGGCGAGTGTAGGAAACGCCGTGGAGCGAACGGATCGTTTGGTCCATCCGCAAGAGCTGCATCGGCTTGTCGCTCGATGGGATCGTCTCGCGGAGCGCACGGCTAGCCGTCTCCGGGTGGAGGCGATTGATCGTGTCCTTGCTTACTCCGGCGAGCTTGCAAAGCTGGGTAAACGACCAATCATTGAGCAGATGTGAATCGTCATCGCCGGCGGTGACGACTACGGCATCACACTCCACTTTAGGGGCGAGCAGTTGCGGCGCTTGCCAGCATTCGCTCGACCGCTCCTTTTCTCGTTGGCAGTGCAGCGAGAGATCTTGAAACGACTTGAATTGTTCGTCCGGTGGGCGAACGAACAGTTCACGTGAGGCGCGAGTAAGATTGGCCATCAATCATTCTCCTTTCGATGGGAAAGCGGAACCAACAACAGAAACCGAACAGAGTCGTCGCGAAGGATGCGGCAATCCTGTTCGGTTCCGGTAGGGTTCCGTTCAAGGAGAAATGAAATGGGGTGGAGATGAAGAAATGCAGTAGGAGTGGATACAACCTTCTGCACCACCGTCTCCCGCGGCGACTAAGGCAGCAGCGAGAGTCGGTCAGGTTGCGTCTGCCCGCGCTCGGCAGAGAAAGAACTGCTCGCGGAGAAAATCCATATCATGTCCCTAGGGCAATGTCATCCAATGCGCCCCAAGCGAGGGCGGATCATACGATCGTGAACGAGTGTTCCTCGTCCCCCCGAAGCCAGTACCGACTGCTCAATTCGCCGTGCCAGCGTACACAGCGAGACGGAGCCCGATATCGCTCAGGCTCCGATGCGCACCATCCGTCGGGGCCTGGCCTGCCGAGACGGCCCTTGGCCTCGAAAGTGGGAGGGGATGAGGACCAGGACGAAGCTACAACGCAGTCCTCCACGGGGCGATTCATCACGACCGCGGTGGTTTAGTTGTTCGGATTTCGAGGCGGTCTCGCCAAGTTATCAACGTCGCCTGCCGCCCCGCTTCACTTTCGGCACCGAAAGTCCGATACTGAGGGAAGCTAGCCGGACACATCGCCGGGGAATTGGTTCATGACAGAAACTACCAGCCTTGGTACTTGGGACTCACTGGCCTTGGAGCGTTTCGGAGAGCGGCTTCGTTCGCGACTGGCCCCCGGCCGCGGTGAGCGTCCAGGCCGTCCGAGCGATCCGACTTGGACCCTGCAACGAAAGCTCTCGATGAACGCCGAGACGCTCGCAACGCTCGAACGGCTGGCAGAGTCGTTGAGCACCGAGCAGCGCCGGGTGAGTCCAATGCAAGTTGCGGCCCTTCTCGTCGAGGACGCCGCCGAGCGGCTGTTAGCTGAAATAATCGAGCACTGAACGGGAGGCCATGATGGCCACGGCACAACAACTCAAAGCCTTATTGCAAAGCTACAGCGAGGCGGATGGCGAGATGTTCGTCTCCGTGGCTTTGCAGATCGCTGCGCATGAAGCGCGGACCGGAAAAGGCAAGTTCGCGGCGGAAATAAAACGCCTGGTCGACGAGATCAAGGGCAAGCAGCGCCAATCGAAAGTCGGTGGCTCTGTGCCGATCGCCCGTCCGACCGGAGAATTGGCCACGCTCCTTTCGGCGACCTACCCGCACACGAAGCTCTCAGAAATGGTGCTCGCCCCTGAACAGCGGGAGTCGCTGGAATTGGTCATTCGCGAATATCGTCAACAAGCCAAGCTCCGTGAACATGGACTGACCGCCCGTCGCAAGTTGCTCTTGGTCGGTCCTCCTGGGGTGGGCAAGACGATGACTTCCTGGGCATTGGCGGGTGAGCTGAAACTCCCGCATTTTACCGTTCAGCTTCACTCGCTTATCACGAAGTACATGGGCGAAACGGCTGCGAAACTCTTCGCTGTATTTGAATCGATGCGCCACACGCGCGGAGTGTACTTGTTCGATGAATTCGACGCCATTGGCTCGATGCGGGCCGGCAGCAATGACGTGGGAGAGATTCGCCGGGTTCTGAATTCGTTTCTTCAATTCCTGGAGCAAGACGATTCGGATAGCATCGTCATCGCCGCGACCAATCTCGAAGACATCCTCGACGAAGCCCTGTTCCGCCGCTTCGACGACGTGATTCGCTATCGACTTCCGGGCGAGCAGGAATTGTACGACCTTGTGGCCAATCGACTGTCGGCATTCAAACTCAGCGAAGTCGAGATGCGGGAGCTTGCTACGCAGGGCGTCGGCTTGAGTCACGCAGAGATGAGCCGCGCCTGTGACGAAGCCGCTAAAATGGCCGTGCTCGATAACCGTCGTACGATTGCCGCAACCGACCTCCAGCGCTCCATCCGACTTCGTCAGGAACGGCGTCGCCTCCCCAAATAGACTAAAGGCTGATGGCCGACTTTCCCCACATCGTTCTGAGCGGCACCCGCACTCCCCAGCCATATACCAGCCCTTCGACGGGCGGCGGAGAGCATCGAAGTCCCCCGCGGCCGGAGCGGGTAACTCACGCGGAGAAACTACTCTCCGATCTGGAGCGGGCCGAGAAAACTGCCAAAGCGCGCCAGCAGACTGAGCCGATTCGTGAGGGTCTCCAGTTCATTCCGATGCGGTTTGCTGAGGGGTCCGACTTTGATCTCGAACTGAAGAGTTTGGAAAGCGAACGGAAGGGCATCCGCATCATCAGCGCGAAGGAGGTCGAGGGACGGAAAGAATATGTCGTCGCGGTTCCGGACAGCCAAGTGAGCCGACTCGCAGACAAATTCCGTGCTTATCGCGATGAAGACACGCGATCCGGAAAGCCCAAGAACGAACCGCTGGCCTCCAGCGTCTCGACGATCGATGCGGCGGAACTGTCGGATTACTGGACTGAAGCCGGAGAGGAGCTGCCGCCAGTCGAAGAGTCGTTGTGGTGGGAGATCTGGCTCGATAGCGTGTCGGCCGAACCTGACTTCGATGTCGAGCAGTGGTTTCGCAGCGCTGCCCAGCAAAAAGGCATCACGCTGAGCGGGGAGCGCGTACGGTTTCCCGAGCGGGTGGTGATTCTAGCGTTTGCCTCACTCGCACAGTGGCAAGCGTTTCCGGGGTTACTGCGACATCTTGCGGAGTTTCGCCGCGCCAATATCGTGGCCGGCGAGTTTACTCGCCTGAGTCCTGCGGGGCAGGCAGAATATATCGATGCCTTACTGAGTCGCACTGAATTCGCGGATGAATCGGCGGTCCGCGTCTGTATTCTCGATACGGGCGTGGATCGAGGTCATCCACTGCTCGAACAAGCGTTGTCAACAACAGAGCTTCAGAGTTGGCGTGAGGAGTGGGGAGGGGATGATCACAAAGGCCACGGTACCCAGATGGCGGGTGTGTGTTTGTTCGGTCCCCTGGCCGAACCGCTTTACAGTGAGGAAGCGGTCGTCCTGCGGCACCGCCTAGGGTCGGTGAAGATCCTACCGCGGGAAGGCCAGAACGATCCTCCGGACTATGGTCCAATCAGCACCGGAGCGATGGCGATGGCGGAACTAGCCGCGCCGAACTCGCAACACATCCACTGTCTTGCTATTACCGCACCAGGGGATGACCAGTGGCGACCGACACTTTGGTCCGCCGCGTTGGACCAGGCATGTGCGGGTGCGCTCGATGGACAACGGCGCTTGTTACTCGTTTCGGCAGGAAACCTTCGTGAAGACGTCGGCGCCAATTATCCGACGGAGAACCACGTCTCCAGCGTGGAAGATCCCGCCCAGGCTTGGAATGCGCTCACTGTAGGAGCGTATACCAATCTGATTTGGATGGCGGAGCAAGGCTTGGAAGGCTACACGCCGATCGCCGCACCAGGAAGCCTGTCGCCCGCAAGCCGCACCTCGTTGTGCTGGGGAGACGAGCCGTGGCCATACAAGCCGGACGTAGTCTTCGAAGGCGGCAATTACGCCAAGGATCAAACCGGCTTTGTGACCAGCGCCGAGGATCTGGAAATTCTCACCACGCAGTCCACGGCTGATAGCACAGCCTTGCTGGGAACGATTCGCGACACTAGCGCCGCGACCGCTCAAGCAGCCCGCATGGCGGCGATCCTGCAAGCCGAGTATCCCGATTTTTGGCCAGAGTCGATCCGGGGGCTAATTGTTCACTCGGCCGAATGGACAGCACAAATGCTTGAGGAGTTTCCTCGACGTGAGCGCCGCAACCGCTTGCGAGTCTACGGTATGGGTGTGCCGAATCTGGAACGCGCAAGGCGCTCGGCCAGAGGCTTCGCTACGATGGTCATTCAGGATCAGTTGCAGCCGTTTCGTGTGAATGGCTCCGAAAACTCAACGCACGAGATGCACCTGCACCGACTGCCGATTCCACGGGAAGTGCTGGAAGAGTTGGGCGGTTTGCCTGTGCGTATGCGTGTCACGCTATCGTACTTCATTGAGCCGAATCCGCCCCGCCGTGGCTATGTGGCTCGCTATCAGTATGCATCTCACGGCCTGCGATTCGCGGTGCGTCGTCCACAAGAAACGCCCGAGCGGATGATTGCCCGTTTATCGACGACGGATTGGCCCAAGGACGAGGATAAGAATCGCAAAGTCCGTCCCTTCGAAACGACTCCTGATGACAGATCTTGGGAGTTAGGACCGGAGAAAGTGGCGGTTCGAGGTTCAATCCATTCAGATGCCTGGACAGGAACGGCTGCGCAACTTGCATCTTCTGATCTCATCGCGGTCTATCCCGTGACGGGTTGGTGGCGATACCGCCGCGACAAGGATATCGTCGAAAAGCAGGCGCCATACTCGTTGATCGTCAGCATCTCGACTGACGACACTTCGGTCGACCTCTACACCGCCATTCAGAATGAGATCGCTACCGGTATCGTGACCGAGATTCCAGCAAGCTAAAGTATTGCCAAGAATACCGTTCACCTAATGTGGTGGAACTAACTGGCACGGCTTGCCATCCATTGAGTGCAAGCGTCCATCCGGCTCTCGCCGAGGCTTCGTCGTCCTCTCATCCGTCGGGGCTCGCCTCGCTGAGGCCGTCAGGCCCTTGGCCCCGATGGATGAGAGGGGGACGAAGCTCAGAGCGTCAGCTACTGGTCGCCCACTCGGAACGTCTCTTCTCCCCCCGAGGCTTTGTTGTTCGGATTCCCGAGGGGCTTGGTCATCTGGTGTTTGCCATCTGCTCTATCACGCCCAGCCGTTCATTAACGAATGACATGCTCGATAGCGCCCCCCGCGACAGGAAGCGACATTCGCTGTCAGACAAGGCCAATTGGACCGACGCTCATGCGACTCACCGCTCAACGCGACTTTGTGGTAAGGAAACCGCAATCAAAGTCGCCGCTGGCGACCTTGATCTGCGAACCTTTCAACCTCACGTCTTTCCGCCGCCGGACTGTACACGTAGGGTTGCCGCGAGGCTATAATGAGTGTGCTATTTGCTATGCCGTCGGCAAAACAAAAATAAGACGGCCCGACCCCACTCCTGCCGGGCGGTAAAACATAAGGCGGGTTTTTTCTTGCGCTTGCGTAGAGCGACTACGGCAGTAGCTTCCCATGCTCGATCAGCTTGTCGGCGTACTTCTCCAACAGATTCTGCGCACGAACGATGTCCGGGACCATGGCCGGCGGGACGGCTCCGGGTCGATAGCCGGAGAAAACGCCCTTCTCCCTATCATTTCCTTCTGAAGCCACGTAGGAGACGAAATAGAGTTGGCCGGTGTTGTCCTTGCGCATCATATGCCGCGCCTTCATTGCGCTGTAAGACAGCGGCTTGGTCTCTTCGGTAAACACCCAGCGATCACGCACGAGCTGCTTGTGACCGGGCGTAATGATGCCAGATAGGTATTTCTCGATTTCAGGAAGCGCCGCCTGGTATTCTCGCTCCTCGGCTTCGGCCTTCAGTTTGGCCTCGCGTTCTGCAACTCGTCTGGCCTCCTCCTTTTCGACCTCTGCCATCGCCTCGGCATGTTTCCGTGCTGCGATCTCCGCCGCCTGACGTTCGGCTGCAAGAGTCGCCCCTCGTTCGGCTCGCTCCTTTTCGAGTTTGGCCTCGGCAATCTGACGCTCGCTCTCGGCTGTTTCCTTTGCCAGCTTCTCACGGTACTCGGCGCGAACTTTATCTTGCGCCTCTTGCGCAGCCTTAGCGTCCTGGACTGCCCACTCCTGTTCAAGCTGCTGGAGCGCATCGCTCAAAAGCAATGCCCCAGTTCCGGGGCTGGAAGGTGCGGCGTCGAGTATGACCTTAACCTTCGCCGCCGTTTCAGAGACAAGGGCTTTATCCCTGGCAATCGACTGGCACAAGGCTTCTACACTCGTCTTGAAGTCCGTGGTGGGGGACTTATCGAATAACTGCTCGGCAAGAGCTGCTTCGACGGGCGCCTGAAGAGTCTTGACCGAGTCCAGATGCTGGTCGATCTTCTCCGGAGTCACGCCGAACTCGGCAGTGGCGGCATGAAACTGCTCCAGCGCATCGCGGTCGGCGGCGATTCCACTTCCTTTGGACGTAGTTCTAACCTCTTCGAGAAGAGTATCCAGACGAACGACAGCGGGTCGAAGCAATTCCAGTCCCACTTGGGCTTCGCTGAGTAACGCGCGAAGTTCGGCGAACTCCTTCTTAGCCAACGCCCGTGTTTCCTCCACCATTTGCGCATAGCGGGCCGCGTTCGCATCACCTTCCAGTGCATTTGCGAGTTCGACAAGATGCTTCGGATCGCGAAGCCGCCTCGCCGTTTGCCAACGGTCCCATACGAGGAACCCGGTAAGCGCTACAAGAGCGACCAGGAGCAGTCGGCTCCATTGCAGTTGCTCAAGCGGATTGCGTCGGCGCATTTTTCAATCCTCACAGTGAATCTTCGATGGTGGGATCAGGAGATGGGTGACGAGTAGCCTTCTGCATTTCGTAGGTATTGTCGAGGCTCCGCAGGAACTCCACTAGAGAAGGAGACGCACCCGACTTTTGGTCGGGGGCTCCTCGCTGCTCGAAGGCCACCGGATCGGTTGTCGCCAGAGTCGGCGTAAACGTGCCGGGAACGTTCTCCGGCCAAGCCGCACTGCGGCGGATCTCATACTCTTCAGGCGAGATGTGATAGGCAGAGTTCATTACGAAAGGCATCCCGCCGTATTGTGCATAGCCATCACCACGTCGGACCTGCACCACGCTTTGGAGCGGATGATCCGATGCCAGAAGCAAGTCGTTCACTCGAAGTCTCGGTGCGGTCGTTTCGGAAAAACTCCGCGACAGGATTCGGCCCATGATTGGCCCAACTGCCATGCCGATGTTTTCGCTCCAGCTCCGGTTGTGTATGAGCGTCTCACCGGAGGTGAGAATTGCCTCCTGAAGATCATGCATTTCGCCGACGGCGAACAATTGGCGAAAGCGAGTGTTGGTTCGCACCGTAGAAACAATATCCGCATCCGGTTTTTTAAGGTCGCCTAGTGACTGATTGGCGAGTATCACGCCGATCTTCATGCTGCGGGCCGTTTGCAGGAAGAGTTCGAGATTGTTGGAGACGACTCGCTGAAATTCATCGACGATGAGATAGACTTGGCGACGATCGCGGCTGACGAATTTTGCAGCCGAAAGCAATGAGAACATGGCCATGCGGGCGATCTCGGCTGTCGTTGCCGTGCCCAAAGCGGATGATAGATGGAAGTAAATGACTTGCGGTTCCTCGAACGGTTGCCGCATATCGATCGCATGGGCCAGAACTTCGGGAGCGACCTTATTAGGAACGGCATTAAGCGCTTCGGTGGCGCCGAGTCGAGTGACTATCGCGGCCAGGTGCGATCCGGCCGTTTTGAGCTGGGCGCTGACTGTGCGGAAGGGCTCTCGCTGCTTGAGCACTCCCGCTAGTTCGACGAATGACTGAATTTCGGGACGTGCCCGCAGGGCGTGATAGAGAAGTTCGGCGTTCGCGTCCGAAAAGTAGCCACGACCATAATCCGTCCCGTATTGCAAACCCAGAGAGGCGGTCAACAAGTCGGTACGCTGGTACAGCGACAACTCCCTTAGGTGCCCCTGCAAGAGCGGATTGTAAGCAAAGGTGGCTTGTCCCAGCTCATTGCTGAACCAGCGAAACCGCATTCCCGCTTGCTCAGCTTCCAAGCGGCAGTTCTCGAAGAGTGCATGATCATCGCCTTTGAGGTCGATAACGACTACCGAACAATCCTGGGCTCGTATGAGTTGCGAAATCAGGGGCGCAAGGCCCAACGCCGTCTTCCCGGAGCCGGAATCGCCGAGGATATGGGCATGTTCGTCGAAGACGCGACGCGGCACGATCACCGGTGAGTAGTCTTCGGCATTGAGGCCAAGGAACACGCTTTTTCGTTCGATCGGATCAGGTGAGCGACGCAGTCCATCGACGAACCGGTTCCAATCCTCGCTTTTGAGTTCGTCGAGCGGCTGCTCTCCTGCTTTGGCGGGAGGCGCGGCAGTATAAGCCCTGGCGATGGCCGGCAATAAGCACGCGATCAGATACAGGGGCAGCAGAAGCAATCCAGGCGTAAGGGCCAGCGCTTTGAGCCAGATGGGGCCGGTCATCGCGGCCAGTCCAAGAAGCGATGTACGAATTTGAAGATCGTGGAAGTCCCGCTGGGACGTGGGATTGCTGCCGGGCAGAAAGAACGTATCGATGCCAGGCCCTGTAGGCTGGGGCTCTTCCTCGGCGTCTACATTGTTTTGTTGCCTGAGCTGTTCCAAGAACTCGGCTTGTTCGGCGGGCGGCAAGCGTTCCAACATCGCTTGCTGATACGGTTCCAAAGGCGGTGTCGACTCCAGCTGGTCCGATACGTGCTCTTCCGACGGCTCCGCAAGCACAGCGCTGTAGTCTGCGCGAAAGTAAGCGGACAGATGTAGGACGGCGACTGCCAAGGCGAGCAGAGCGCCGAAGAACAGAGAGGCACGGGCCGAGAGTCGGCCGCCTGGCGACTGGAAGATTCCTGGGTGGCGGATTTCGCGGTGGTTGTAGGAGAGCCAATCGACAAGAGTACTGCGAAGAGCACCAACAAGCCGCCGCGGACTGAGCATCGGCCGGCCGAACATGAACGCGATCAGCGGCTCTCCTACGAAACCAATCAGTAGCAGCAGCAAGAATCCCTGGAATAACAACCGGAGATCATCAAAGTACACGACCAATGCCGGTCCAGATCGCCACCATAAAGTAAGGGCGTATATGACCAGAGGCGCCCCGACGGCAAGCGGATATCCGCTAATAGTGCGACTCGGGTGATCGAAGATGTGAAAGCGGTTCTGCCAGCGCAGCCGTTCACGACGGCGAACCCGCACTTGGTCAAGGTGGGACGTAGCTGCATAAAAGGCGTGGGTTGCGATCCGATCGGCGAGAATCGTTACCGCAAGAATCGCTAGCCCCAGATCGTAGTACGGGCGGTCCAGAACCAACGTCGGGAGGATCGCGACGAAGGCACCGAAATATGCGCCCCAGCGAACCTGCCAAGAGCGTTCGGCAAGCAGGCCGCCTAACACGCCAAGCAAGCCGACGAGCAATAGAACCGCAAGCCAGAAGTCGCCAGCCCCGACCCAGACCGTCCTGTCCTGAAGGAACATGAGGCAGGCCGCCGCAGGCGCTGCCAGGCGCCATGCGATTTGCCATAGGCAAGTGCGGATCAATTGTCGGCGGTCAGCACCGCGAATCACGCGCGTACGGTGCTCGATGCTGGCGGGGGTTCCGTCCGGCAGACGGTTGGCACGGACCGGGTTCTCCACGCTCTGGTGGAGCGTTTCGTGATGGCCGCGAAGCGGTGAGGAGAAGGAATCAAACATCGTAAAGGTGACTCACCAGCTCGACGAGTTCGGGTACCGCTTCCACGCGAAACCGCACAGGCCAATTTGCAAGATTGCTCGTCGCCTCACGCAGCCGCACGGCCTTCTCCTCTCGGCCGGTCACCAAGGCGATCATGAATCGGTCATTGTGAATCAGTTGGTCGAAGGCGGGATGGGCCATTCGCGCCGCCAAATCCGCCCGGCACTTTCGGAGCATATGCTCCACAGAGCCACCTAGATCAACGCGTAGGTAGGCGAGCCGCGTCACATCGCCGTCACGGTCGAGATAGTAGTGACTGTTATCGACCCCGGAGAGCAATAAATCGGGGTGGCGCTGTGCTAGCTCGCTTACCGTCAACCGCTCGCGAAAATGTTCGCTTAGACAGCAATACGACAAGATGCCAAATTCGACGGCCTTCGCCAGCGGACCGAGGTCGCGAGTTTTTCGCGCCGATACGCCCATGAAACTTGCGGACTTCGAACCGAGCGTGAAGTAGCTACGGTTGGGATACAACTCGTAGCGATTAAGAAAGCCGTGATCGGCCAACCGTGAAGTGATCTTGGTGACGGCATTCAGCTCAGAATCAGCGCAGAAACGTCGGTGCAGCACTTCGCGCGTCGTCATGCGATAGCGCATCACGTGCTCGAAGATCTCGTAGTCGCGGTCCATGAGCCGCGGACGTTGGCTCCGTTTCTTTCCCATCACCAAAGTTCGTAAGGAAGCTGTTGCTCGGCGCAGTCTTCGTGAAACATTTCAATCCGCCGCGAGTCGTAAGCACCACCGAACTCGAGCACGAGTTCGGGCCGCGCATCGGGTGCCGAGGCCAGCACCGCATCGGGAAGCTTTTCGCCGCGTCGCCACGGCGCAAGCAAGTCTTCGCCGATCCACCGCTCAGCGTCAGCCGGACGTGATCGACAAAACTGCAAGTACATCGCAGCGACTCCCAAATCATGCGTTGCCTGAAATTCATACTTGAGCCTCCCGGTGCGTGAGACTCCGAACTGTTGGCCCCCAAAGGGACCGAGTACTACGGCCGGTACACTTCGCGCGTGACCGTTCCAGCGGCTGACGCATTGGTGCGAAGCCGCCATAAAGTCGGGCGGATTATCGCCCGGCCGCCAAGTGACGACGGGCCTTTCAAGGTCGGGCGTCGGCCGGGCGGTAGCTCGGAGTCGCGTGATCCAGCCCTCGTCAGCCAGGGCCCGCAGCCGACGGCGCGCGGCTGCTTCTGGATCGCGGGCGGTGGACCACCAAGTTTCGGCGATTTGCGCCACGCTCAGCAGGCGAACTTTTCGAGCAAGGGCTTCGAGTAAAGCTTCGTCGCGAGGCGCAAGTCGAATCAAACGAGGAACTCCGAAAGCTCATCAGTATAATTAAAACGATCTCTCAATGCGCCGGTCCTGTCGGGCCACACTCGGCGTGACAGGAACGACTCCCGAATTATGGCAACTGGCGCCGTCGTAGGGAGTTACGCCCTTTACGCGTGGCACCTGCGGCGGCACCTGCCGCGGTCGCCGGGCGTGCCGCCGAGAGCGCCGCGCGGCGAGCATCGCGAGCCGCGCCCCGGGGGGACCCGCCGTGAGCGACAGCGAGCGCGCGGGGGGTGAGCCGCCAAGGCTCACCCCGCGGAGCGGTCCGCCCCAGCGGACCCGTAGCGTAAGGGGCACAGGTCCGCCCCAGCGGGCCTTGCCCCAGGCCCGTACAGGGCAGCGGAGCGTTCAGCGTAGCGGAGTGGGGGGCGAAGCGTCTTCCCGGGGAAACGCTTCGCTGGTGGGCGAAATCTCCAGATCGGCTGACGCTCAGCCGGTCGGGAATTTCGCAGAGCGGCAGGCGCTAGAAATAACCGGAGTCGCACGCGCTGCGTGCCCGGTTTTTCGCGAGCCAGCCGCAGACGATTCCGCGAGCGGACCACAGGGAAGCGAGTCCGAAGACACCGGGTCTTGAGGGCGTGGGGCGCGCGGGGGAGGTGCGGAGCGGCGGGGGACTGGCGAGTCGAGTGGCGGTCTCCCGCATGCAGACAAGGAAGAATACTTTTCGACGCGGGAACCGACACGAGCGAGCGGGTAGAGCACGGGTCGAGGTTCGCCGACCGGGTCAAGGTGGAGGCCGCAGGCACGACCTTGAGGCGGCGTAAGGGGAACCGAGTCCACCTTTACTCATTAGAGCGGTTTAGGTCGCGAGATTGCTTTTAATAGGCGTGGCTGTTTGTGGGGAAGCAGAGGAGCGGACGGAGAGCCCGCTCCTCTGCCGGGTGATTATTCTTCCGGCTCACCGGCGAGGCGAAGGGTGACACGCCCATCGAGCGGGATCGATTCAAGTTGGACATTGAATCCCTTGCCGTCGCTGTGCGCCCAGGCGGCACCGATACGAGTCCAGAACGACGTTTGGTCATTCCGATCGCGAACTTGGTAGGCGATGTGGGTCGGGGACTTGCTGCTGCGTTCACCGTTGTTCTTCTTCGACATGGCTTGATCTCCTTGTTCATGGCGAGGCCACGCCTATCGCGGCCTTCATGGTCACGCTCCGTCAGCCGGAACAGCCGGGCGCAGCGCATCGTGACAAGCGAAACTCGGAGGGTCCGCACAGCTCCGTCAGGAGCGGGTGGAAACCGTGTTGCAGCTTGCACGACCGGCGACGGCTGCATAGTGCCATGGCTAAGGCCGTGTGCGTGGTCGCTTCCAAGACGAGGAGACGCCAATCGAAGTCCGACCGGTGACGCCGCAAATCGCCGGCGGTCAACACCAAAGTCGGCGCTCGATAGGTTCCAAACGGTTCTTGCTCGTAGGACGCGCTGCGGCACGGCAGGAAAAGAAACCGCCAGCGACTATCCCTGCGGCGATCACCCAAACGGTCATGCGAGAGACGCCAATAATCCGAACCGGCAGGGACCGCTCGGAGGCGTTCCTGTGCGAGCACAGCATCAGCACGTGGCAAGAGAATTATGAGGCACTCGGTGCCGGTCGGCACGCCGCCACGCGACGCCACGGGCATTCATTTGGCAAGGGACCGTGGTTAAGGCGCCGCCCATGTATGAAGTCGCACGCGCGCTGGCGTGCGAAGGTGCAGGTCGCTCAATAGACGGCTTTTTTGCCGGAAAATAGGAGGTGACCCTTCTAATCACGGGCTGCCTGAGTGCCGAGGCAGGTGCCATCTGCCGTGTCAGTTTGGCGGGAATATCGACGACCTGGCGTATCTTCGACACACACGAAGCGACAACAGATGTCATCCAGGAGAACGCCATGTGGGGTAAACAGAAGCCCGATGCAGCAACCGGTGAGGTAGTTTCCGCCGTCGACGCGACTTCGACCGAGTTGACGATAGCTCCGCCGACGGACCGACCACGAGAGTTGGTGCTGCTCGGCGAGGCACAGCGCATCATCGCTGAGGCAACGTCATTCGATCAGATCAAAGAGATTCGAGATAAGGCCGAAGCGACACGCAAGTACATCGAGAGCGCACAGCTTGGCCTCGTGATGCAGAATCATGCAGCAGAGGTCAAGCTGCGGGCCGAGCGTCGCGCAGGCGAACTCTTGGCGACGATGAAGCTCGCCGGCGGAGACCGACGTTCAGAGAAGCCATCTGGAACGACGCTTGAAGACTTGGGCATCTCGAAGCATCAATCCTCTCGCTGGCAGCGTGAGGCCGCGGTGCCGGAGGAAGTTTTCGAGCGGTTTGTGAAGGAAGCGAACACTCGATCGCTCGAATTAACGACCGCGGCGCTACTGCGCCTGGCTCGGCAGTTCGCGCGTCCGCGGCAGCAGAGCGGCTCTCCCGCCGATGTTGTGGAAGTGGCCGAAAGTATCTTGGTAACTCTCGCCGACCTTCGTGCTCGTGAGGAGAAGTTCGCCTGCATCTACGCCGATCCTCCATGGCACCACGCCAAGGATCGTCCTGCCGTCAGTGTGGATTCGATTTGTGAATTGCCCGTGGCCGAACTCGCCGATGAGAACGCTCACCTGCACTTGTGGGTGAGTAATTCCATGTTGTTCGAGGCATCGCGTGTGATGGCCGCGTGGGGGTTTGAGTTCCAAAGTTGCCTGGTGTGGGTCAAACCTCAGAAGGGACCGGGCGAGTTCTGGCGAATCTCTCACGAATTCCTATTGCTGGGAACGCGGGGCGAACTTTCCTTCCGAGATCGAGGCGTCATCAGTTGGATTCGGATCAACCGCCGAAAACACGGTCACAAACCTGAGAAGATTCGCAGGCTGATCGAGCGAGTCAGCCCCGGTCCTTATTTGCAATTGTTTGACGGCACCACGGCTCGCGGCTGGACGGCTGCCGACTGTGGAGTCAACTCGCCCGAGCACGCTTGAGAGTATCCGATTCCGCATCACGTTCCTCAAACACTCAACATTCAATGAAAGGATAGTCCTACGATGGCGAGACAACCCGTCCATGAGATCCGCTTTGGATTGATAAAGATCAGCGTCTGGCAGAATCAGACTCGCATGGGAGAGCGGCATAACGTCACGATCGTGCGGCTCTACCGTGATGGCGATGTGTGGCGCGAATCATCGCACTTCGGGCGAGACGACCTGCCGCTGCTCGTCAAGGCGGCCGACTTGGCCCACACCTGGATTTACACCCAAGCCAAGCCCGAAAGGAGCGAAGTATGACTCGCACAACGGATTCTCGTGCGGCCACTGACGACGTGCGGCTAATCGCAGCCGACCAGCTCGCCGCCATGCTCGATGTCTCGACCCGCACCGTTTGGCGGTTGTTGAGCACGGGGCGAATCGTGCAGCCGATTCGGATTGGCGGCAGCGTGCGCTGGCGACTGGACGAAGTTCGGGAGTGGATCGCCAAGGGTTGTCCCGAAGTGACTACGTGAGCGCGCCGGGTCCAGGGCCGATTTCCCCGTCCTGCAAAATCTCTCGCCCGGCTCGACGAATCGCACCGCGCGATCAACAATCGAGTTCGGTTCCTTACTTGTTTCCGAAAGGTTCCCTCCAATGGCCTCCATTTACAAGAAGACCCGCGATAAGGGTAAGAAGAATGCCTGCTGGTATGTGAACTACACCGATCATCTCGGCAAGCGTCGCACGGTCAAAGGCTTTACCGACAAGCGGGCGACAGAGCAAATGGCCGCGAAGCTGGAGCACGACGTAATGCTTCGCAAACGCGGCTTGCTCGATCCGGCGCAGGAGCGAGAAGCAGAGATTCGCACAAGCAGCCTGGAGCATCACCTCAAGGAGTTCGAAAAGAGCCTAGGGAACAATACTGCCAAGTACACCCGGCAAACCATGAACCGGATTCGCCGCATCATTATTGGCTGCGGCTTCGAGACGGTTTCCGACTTGGAAGTGACCGCCGTTGAAACCTTCATTCGTAATCACTGCAAGGAGGAAAAGCTCGGCCCGCGAACGTACAACCATTATCTTCAGGCACTCGATGGCTTCTGCAATTGGATGCTGCTCACCCGGAGGATTCCTCGCAATCCCCTTATGGGGCTAGAGCGGTTGAACGTCGAAGTCGACATTCGGCGGAAGCGGCGAGCGCTTACTGCGGAAGAGGTCATAAAGCTCGTGCGGTCGGCACGAGACAGCGGCGAAAAGATTCAGTGCTTCGACGGCGAGACGCGTGCTCGTATCTATTACCTCGCTTACTTCACGGGGCTTCGACGCCGCGAGTTGGCGAGCCTGACCCCCGAGAGCTTTAAGCTGAATGCCCCTCAGCCGACGGTGACCGTGGAAGCCGCCTGCTCGAAGCATCGGAAGAAGGATACTCTTCCCCTTCATCCCGAGCTGGTCGCCATGCTCCGGGTATGGCTTACCGAAGTGAAGCCGGGGGAGAAGTTGTTTCCGAAGCTCGACAAGCGGCGAACATGGCGGATGGTCAAGCTCGACCTGGAGCGGGCGGGCATTCCCTACGAGACGCCTGAAGGCACGGCAGACTTCCATGCGGCTGGGCGTCATACCTACATCACTGAGCTGCTGCGAAGCGGGGTGTCACTGGTCGAGGCTCGTGAGCTGGCCCGCCATTCGGACGTCCGGATGACGATGAAATACTCCCATATCGGTTTGGAGGACCAGGCGCAGGCAGTTGCCAAACTTCCGAGCCTGGCGGGCTCCGCCAAAGGTCGAGAGGACGCGGGCAACGCGACCTTGAAAGAAGCAGTTGATTCCCGAAAGTGTCCACGCCCTGGCCACGCGCCAGTGGTCGCACCCTGTCAAAATGCGTCGCCGGGTGGCAATGGGGGCTTTAGGTCGCCATCGTCGCAAGCTGTTGGCATTTCAGCATTTGGCACAAAAAAACGCCGCCTGTCACAGGCGGCGTCAAGTGGAGGCGGCGGGAATCGAACCCGCGTCCCGCAATAGATCCACGGAAGCTTCTACGTGTGTAGTCGAACTGTTTAATCTCGCTGGCGAGCACCGCTGTCGACCGCGTTGCTTACCAGCCAGCCCGGAACTTTTTTAATTGCGAGCGTGCCAGGCGGTGACTCGCGACGGTTCGGATTTAGTGACGGACTTTTGAGCCTCTCCGACTAAAGCTCGCAGACCGGGCTACCGTTATTAGGCAGCCAAAGCGTAATTGCCGTTGGCAATTGAAATTGTGATCAGCTTTTAACGAGGCCAACTGATCAACCTCGACACGCCACTTGCGCTTCACATATCCGGTCGAACCCTGTTCGCCCCCGAGTGAAGCCTGCAAAACAGGCTAGACCATTATTATAGGTCGTCGGTCAATGGGCGGAAAGTGAGCTAATCTTGCCCCAATCGGAATGGCCGGGCGGACTCGCTCGAATTCCACCGGTGGTTGTGGAGATCGCTTGCCAAAGTATCATGTCTACAAGTTGGACGATCGCAATTTTGGACGCGGGGCCTCCGGGAGAACATTATGCGTAGCACTTTCAATTTTGCAGTTTTTGGTCTGATATTGTTGACATTCGTAGCGACGGAGGGAGTTGCGGCAGAAAAATCAGTCGAGCTATTCAACGGCAAAGATCTCAAGGGGTGGACATACCACCTGGCCGATCCGAAGGTGAAGATGGCCGATGTGTGGTCGGTGAAGGATGGCGTATTGCGATGTTCGGGTAAGCCAGCCGGGTATTTGCTGACCAAGAAGGACGATTTTGAAAATTACGTGCTCGATTTGGAATGGCGCTGGCCGGAGAAGGGCGGGAACAATGGGGTGTTGGTTCACGTCACGGAGCCAGGGGCGCTCGGTGTGTGGCCGAAGTGTTTGGAAGTGCAGCTTGCCGACCAGCAGGCGGGCGACTTTTGGGTGATCGGCACGACGATCGAAATCGAGAAGCCGGAAGGCCGAATCGAGGATCGTCGTCATATTAATCTCAGTGATGGAGATGAAAAGCCGTTGGGTAAGTGGAACCACATGCAGATCGTTTGCCGTGGCGACGAGGTGATCGTGAAAGTAAACGGCAAAGTCGTGAATCATGCGACCAAGCTCAGCCAATCGAAAGGCGCGATTGCGTTGCAATCGGAAGGCACGCCAATCGAGTATCGGAACATTAAATTGACGCCACTGAAGATGAAGGATTAACCACAGAGGCACGGAGATTCGGAAGAGTTTTTGAACCACCCAGGCACGAAGACACAAAGAGTTTGATCCACTGTAGCACTCTGCATATTGTCGTGGTGAGCGACCTAGATACCGTGAACTATTTAGGAACTCTAACAAAACCGTCTGAGAGAGGGAGACAGTCCCATTTTGCTGCGAAGACTCCGCAAAATCGGGACAGTCCCCGCCGGTTTTGTTAGAGTTCCTAAAAAACTTCGTGTCTTTGTGCCTGGGTGGTTCATTAAACTCCTTAACATCTCCGTGCCCTCCGTGGTTAATCTAAAAATCGGGAAGTTATTATTGAGGCGTTCCTAAGAATCTCCCGAGGTTATGACACGCGCCGTTAGGTTGCAGCGCGGGATTCAGCGATTTTCTTCACGTCTTCCAGGTCTTGGTCGAGGTAGCGTTTCATCATGCCGCTTGTCACGAGGTCGCCGATGGGGGACATGATTTTAGCGGCGAGCGTGAGTGGTTTGGTCTTCACGTCGAGCGTTACATCGGTTCCGCCGGCGCTGCTCGGGGTGAGCGTGAAAATCGTATCGAAGTGGCAACCGCACGAGTCGCAGCTCACGGTGTAGCTGTGCGGTTTATCGAACGCGGTCACCTCGAGCGTTTCGGTCGATTCCATGCCCATCATTTTGCGGGTTTCTTTCCACTGTGCGCCGAGGCCGACGGGGCCGGGGGTGAGCAGTTCAACGCGTTCGATTCCGCGCACGTGCTCGGCCGTGTGCGTAAGATCGGTGGCAACCTCGAACACGGTTTCGACAGGGGCGGCGATGTGCTTCGTTACTTGAAAGTCGGCCATGGCGTTGCCTTTCTAATGGGGAGTGTGGTGGAGTTTTTAACCACAGAGGCACGGAGGGCACTGAGGTTGTTGGAAGTTGTTTTTTAATCGTGTGGACTATTGGTGATTATCTGGCGGAAGCGAGGTTACTTCTAGTGCTGGTTTTCGGACGTGTTTTAGGTTGGGCTTGCTTTAGTGTGGAGCGTGTTGGTTTTTTACTCGTCCGTCGGGGGCGGGGACGCCCCGGCTCGCTGTGTCGTGTTTGATTTTTGTAGTTAATTGTCTCGCAGGATTTCCTCGGCGGCGTTTTTGCCGCAGGCGCCGAGGACGCCGCCGCCAGGGTGGCTAGCCGCGCCGCACAGATACAAACCTTTGACGGGTGTGCGATGATCGGCCCAGCCGGCCACGGGACGAAAGCAGAACAGTTGGTGCGGGTTCATCGCGCCTTGCATGATGTTGCCGCCCGTGATGCCGAACGTGCGCTCGAGGTCGAGCGGGGAGAGAACTTGCCGGTGTTCGATCGCGCTGGGGATGTTGGGCGCGTACTCGGCCAGTGTTTCGATGCAGCGGTCGGCGAATCGTTCTTTGATGTCGTCCCAGCTTGACGCGGGGCCGGTTGGGCCGCTGGCTTCCGCCTGCGGCTGATTGGGGTAATTGGTTGCAGCGGCGGATAGTTTGTACGGCGCGTACTGCACGAAGATGCTGAGCAGATGTTTGCCGGGCGGCGCGATCGTGTGATCGACGCTCGTGGCCATCGTCATTTCGAGAATGGGCCGATCGCTTGGGCGACCGTACTTGGCATCATCGTAGGCGCGTTCGAGGTAATCGAGCGTGGGACCAATGTGCATGGTACCGTGGTGATGCGGCCCGACGCCTTTTTCGGGGATGCACGTGAACTGCGGCGGCTCGGAAAGAGCCAGATTGATTTTCGCCGATGCCGAGGCATAGTCGATTTTCGAAACGGCATCGCTGAAGAACGCGGGTAACTCGTCTGGCCCGAGGAATTTTTCGAACGTGAGATGGGCATCGACGCTGGAGGCGACAATATCGGCGTCGAATTGAGTGCCGTCTTCGAGTCGCACGCCGACCGCGCGGCCACGATGGGTGAGGATGTGTGCAACGGGCGATTCGCGACGGATATCGACACCGAGATCCGTGGCGGCCGCGGCGAGCGAAGCGGCCAACCCGCCCATCCCGCCTTGAACGTATCCCCACACGCCGCGCGCGCCGCCGGCTTCGCCCATCACGTGGTGGAGCAGAACATATGCGCTGCCGGGCGAGCTAATGGCGAGAAACGCGCCGATGATGGCGTCGGTCGCCAGTGTGGCTTTGAGGACGTCGGTTTCAAACCAGCGATCGAGGATCGGCCGCGCGGCCGCGGTGAGCAGTTCCACAGTGGCGGGCAGGTCGTCGCCAAGTTCGGCGAGGGCGCTACGCAAGCTCCACAGTTTTTTCAGATCGCGAAAGCGTTTTCCCAGGCCGATGTGACGCCAGTCGTCGGGCAGCGGCAGCGGATCGGGAGCGGCCTGGCTGAGCACCGGTTCGAGTACGGCCGCCACGCGTTCGAGAAATGCGTTGTAGCGTGGATAAGCTTCAGCATCCTTCGCGCTGAATTTCGAGATTTCACGACGGCACAGTTCTGGATCGGGACCGAGCAGCAGGCTGCGGCCATCGGGCAACGGCGTGAAGGAGGACGGGTTGCGCGGAAGAACGTTCAGCCCATATTGCTTGAGCTTCAGCTCGCGAATGATTTGCGGCAGGAACAGACTGATGACGTAAGCGGCCGTGGAGACTTTGTAGCCGGGCCAAAGTTCTTCGGTCGTGGCGCAGCCGCCAAGAACGTGGCGGCGTTCGAGAACGCAGACTCTTTTGCCGGCGCGGGCGAGATAGGCGGCGCACACTAGTCCGTTGTGTCCGCCGCCGATGATGATTGCGTCGAGTTTGGGCATGAATGAGTTGGGGGACGGGGGCTGGGGGCTAGGGACTGGGGGGATTAAGTTGCGCCAGGGATGTCGGAGCGTAGTTGGATGTCGCCTGCTGGGGCTTGTATGCCCGATCTCGGAATTATAAATGGAAAGTTTTGACCGGATGGTGGATTTGCTGGTTGGGTGGTTCGGTAAGCAACGATACCGAGGCCAATGGCAATAAGGGTTGTAGCGAGGAACAATCCCAGCAAGCTGAAGCGTAAACGCCAGAGATATTTTTGAAACAATTGGTTCTGTTCGCGTTGGAGATCGATGAGCTGTTGTAATTGGTCGTCCATATTGCTGTGGTCCCTTTACAATCCCAGTGATTTTGCGGTTGCCAGCCAATACAGTTCTCCGTTGTCGGGGGCTAGATCACTCTCGAATTTGATGGATGCGATAGCGCCTTTGGCGAAGCGGATATTGGCGTCGCCGCTGCCGATAAGGCAAGCGGTGAGGAATTCGACGTCGGGGCTGTGGCCGACCCAGCAGGTGTTCGTGTGGTCGTGCTCGCGCGACCATTCGAGAAGCGGTTCGATGTCGGAGCCGGGTTCGAGTGCTTCGAGTTCATCAATCTCCGGATTGCCTTCGACATGTTGGGCGATGATTTGGGCCGTTTGCACACAACGGGTGTAGGGGCTCGTGGCGATGTAGCTGGGCGCGAAGCCGCGAGCGGCTAGGGTTCTGATGACTTTGGTGTAGCGGTGGATGCCTTCGGGGGTGAGCTCGCGGAGGGAATCGTCGGGCCAGCGGGGATCGCCGCGTTCACCGGCCCAGGCGTGACGTGCGATGAAAAGGTGCATATCGGGGGACAGGGGATGGGGGCTAGGGACTGGGGGATTTGAATCGTTGTTGGTTTTGTTACTTCATGGCTTTGCTACTGCTCTACTCTGCTGCTGCTCTTCCGCACTCTTCTCAGCGGGTTCTCCAGATTTGGTGGTCGTCGATTTTCAGTTCTTTCTGTTTGGCTTCGATGTCACGTTTGAAGCGGCGGGCGTCGACGCTGTAGCCGGCGGTGGGGCGTAGGTTGGGGATGTGGGTACGCCAGAATTCATTGAATGCTTTCATGGCCAGTTCGCGCAGATACTTGGCGGTCATCGATGCGAGTGCGGTGGGAAGGAATCCCTCACCTTTCATGCGGAACGACACGCGAACGCTCGAGTCGTTCGCGTTCCATGCGTAGCAGCTTTCGTTGCGAGTTTCGAATACGGGCGAAATCCAATGTTCGGAGAAGTGGTGTTGGAGCAGCGCGGTGTAAAAGTTGCGGCCGCCGTGTTTATCGCACACGGCGTAGATCGGGGGCTGGGGGTGGGGGAGAGTTTCTATGATTTGGCGGAGCAGGCCGATGGTGATGTGGGAGAGAGCGGTGGCCTTGTTGCCGAAGTGGTTGACAAGGTTGTTGAACTCTTCGGGGTAGATCATGCGAGCGCGGATCGTAAGCGGTTCGATGCCGGTGGAATCGCACGCGCGGCGGAAGCGGGTGCCCAGGCGTGTGAGCTCGTCGGCGGTGGCGTGGAGCGGGAGTTGGCACGTGTAGTTGTGTGGCCAGCAGGTGCGCTGATGGTGAGATTCGGGATCGGCCTGGCAGTAGCGCAGCAGCGAAGACCAGCAACCGACAGGTTGTTCCATTGCGTGTAAGACGGCGTGCAAGCCGCGTTCGAGTTGGCGGAGGCCGGTGCCGGGGCTATAGAGGCTTTTGGAATCGGCGATTGGGACTCGTCGTTCGCTGGGAGATTTTGAGACGATGTTGCGAAGGAGGCGGTAGAGGTCGGGGGCGTTTTGGATTGCGGATTGGGGGAGGGTGGCGGTTGCGCTGGGGCTCGTGCCCGCTGAAGCGGGAACGCCGTCGTGGGGGGCGAGAGAGGCGGGATCATAGGGGGCGTCGATGCGCCAGGCGGTGGCGGCGACGACCAGGGGGCCGAGGTTGGGGCCGTAGCCGGCTTCGTCCATGCCGATGAGAATTCCCATGGGATGCAGTATAGCGGTAGTTGGTGGAAGTCCCCAGAGATCGGGGCGGTCAGGCTGCGTTGAAATTCGTCGTTGTTTTGCGTAGATGCGCACAACTCTCTCTCTGGGTTTTTGCGCATCTACGGGTGCAAGGTGTAAGTCTGAAGGTGTAAGTCGTAAGTCAGAAGGCATTGGGTGTTGGGGGTTAGTGGTTGTTTGTTCATATGTTTGTAGCAGAGGTGGTGGCCGTTTTCTACAAAGTTGTTGTGAAAAAGTCGCAATAGTTTTTTGCGAGATTCCAAGGCTAAATCGTTCGCCGAGCGGATGCGTACGCGTGATGGCGGGGATGGGTGAAATGGGGGATGTCGATTCTGGGCGCGATTTGCGCAGTTAGAATGGTGGGCGCGCCGAGGTTGTGGAGTTGGCGGGCGTGAAGGATCGATAAGGGGGGTGTCTGGGGCTTTGCCCAGGAGTTTCGCTAAGCCGCGAGCGGCGGCGATTGCACGGCTGTGGGCGTTGCTCACTTTTCTCCCACGGATGGGGGCGTGGAACGGAGCCAATTTGTTAGGGAATATGGGACAGGCCGGGTGTCCCCATTGGCCAGTCTCGGTAAGCCGGGTAAACTTATTGGTTTAGTGAGCTAACTACTTTATCACCATTGGGTTTATGGCGATTCATTCAAAAGTTGTGGTCCTGGGCGGCGGTCCAGGGGGGTATGCGGCGGCGTTTTTGGCTGCCGATTTGGGTCTAGAGACGACGATTATCGAGGCCGATCCTCGGCTGGGCGGTACGTGCCTGCTGCGTGGGTGCATTCCTTCGAAGGCGTTGTTGCACGTCGGCAAGGTGTTGAGCGAGGCCGAGGAAGTTAGCCACTGGGGTGTCGAGTTTGGCAGGCCGCGAATCAACCTCGATAAGCTCCGCGCGCGGAAGGAGCAGGTGCTTGATACGCTGAGTGGCGGTTTGGCGCAACTGGCGAAGCGGCGCAATGTGCGCGTGATCCACGCGCGCGGCATTTTTGTCGATTCGCAAACATTGCAGCTCGAAGGCGGCAATCGGGATACCTACGACAGCGAGCGGGTGACGTTCGATCATTGCATTTTGGCAACCGGTTCGGTGCCGGCGATGCCTAAGATGTTCAAGATCGACACGCCGCGAGTGATGGACTCGACCGGGGCGCTGGCGCTGGAGGAAATTCCGCAATCGCTGCTGGTGATCGGCGGCGGTTATATCGGTTTGGAAATGGGAAGTGTTTACTGCGAGCTTGGTTCGGCGGTAACGGTGGTGGAACTGCTGGATGGATTGTTGCCGGGCGCGGATCGCGACTTGGTGAAGCCGCTCGAGAAGCGGTTGCGTGAGCGATTTGCCGGGATTCACTTGGGCACGAAAGTGGTCGAGTTGAAAGCGGCTGGCAACAAAGTGGACGTTCATGTAGAAGGGCCGGAGTTCAACGGCGTGCATTCGTTCGATCGGGTGCTGGTGTCGATCGGTCGTCGGCCGGTGACGAGCGGCATCGGGCTCGAGAATACGAAGGTCAAAGTCAACGACAAGGGATTTGTGGAGATCAATAATCGTCAGGAGACGGCCGATCCGCATATCCTGGCGATTGGCGACGTGGCGGGCGAGCCGATGCTAGCACACAAAGCGGCCCACGAGGGTAAGGTGGCGGCGGAAGTGCTAGCAGGTCATGCGGCTGCTTTTGAACCACACGCGATTCCGGCCGTGGTATTTACCGATCCTGAAATAGCGTGGGCTGGTTTGACAGCCGACGAAGCCAAGCGGACGAATCGCAACGTGACGGTGGTGCAATACCCGTGGCAAGCGAGCGGCCGCGCGATTGCGAACGGTCGGACCGACGGCTTGACCAAGTGGATCGTGGACCCCGAGACAGACCGCGTGTTGGGTTGCGGTATCGTAGGCAGCGGTGCCGGCGAGTTGATTTCGGAGGCGGTGGTGGCCATCGAGATGGGTTGCACGGTGCGCGATCTTGGCGAGTCGATCCATCCGCATCCGACACTGAGCGAAACGCTGGCGTTTGCGGCCGATGTGCATTTGGGCACGGCGACGGAAGTGTACCGTCCCAAACGAAAGTAGTTTGAATTGATCAGGGAGGCACAGAGGCCACGGAGAAGGGCGGAGAATGCCAAATGCAAGTTGTTCAGCCGTGCCTGGACATTTCGCATTTTGCATTCTCGCTTTCTCCGTGACTCTTTTGTGTTGCCTGATGAATAGAATGAGTCCTAGGACGAAGATATGGCTGATGCAGATACAATCAAATTCACGTCGCCCATTCCGAACGACGTAGATCCGTCGGAGACAGCCGAGTGGCTCGAGTCGCTCGACTATGTGCTGGAACGCAAAGGGCCGGAGCGTGTGCAACAGTTGTTGACGGCGCTCGAGGGTTCGGCGATTCGCAACGGGGTGGAGCTGCCTTTCACAGCGACGACGCCTTACGTGAACACGATTCCGCGCGACAAGCAGCCGCGTTACCCGGGGAAGCGCGAGTTGGAGCGGCGGATCAAGAGCTTCGTGCGTTGGAACGCACTGGCGATGGTGGTGCGTGCGAATCGCGACTCGGCCAGCCCGGGCGGCCATATTTCTACGTTTGCCTCGTCGGCCACGCTGTATGAAGTGGCTTTCAACCACTTCTTCCGCGGGCGTGGCGAGAGCGGTTACGACGGCGATCAGATTTATTTTCAGGGTCACGCATCGCCGGGAATGTACGCGCGAGCCTTTTTGGAAGGCCGGTTGACGGAAGAGAACCTGGTGAACTTCCGGCGCGAATTGCAGCCGGGCGGCGGGTTGTCGAGTTACCCGCATCCGTGGTTGATGCCCGAGTTCTGGGAATTCCCGACGGTATCGATGGGTCTGGGGCCGATCATGGCGATTTACCAGGCGCGGTTCAATCGGTATTTGACGGATCGGGGCATCGTGGATTTGTCGAAGAAGCGCGTGTGGTCGTTCATGGGCGATGGCGAGTGCGACGAGCCGGAGTCGCTGGGGGCAATTACACTGGCCGCGCGCGAGCAGCTTGATAATTTGACCTTCGTGATCAACTGCAATTTGCAGCGGCTCGACGGGCCGGTACGCGGCAACGGCAAGATTATTCAAGAGCTTGAAGGCACGTTCCGTGGTGCGGGTTGGAACGTGATCAAAGTGATTTGGGGCGACGATTGGGATCCGCTCATTGAAATGGATGAATCGGGCCTGTTGCACCAACGGATGATGGAAGTTGTGGACGGCCAGTACCAGAAGTACGTGGTATCGGGCGGCGATTACATCCGCGAGGACTTTTTCGGCAAGTACCCCGAGTTGCTCGAGATGGTGAAGGGCTACTCGGACGACAAGTTGCAGAAGATGCGCCGCGGCGGGCATGATCCGGAGAAGGTGTACGCGGCTTACAAGGCGGCGACGGAGAGTGACGGCAAGCCGACCGTGATTTTGGCCAAGACGATCAAGGGTTACGGTTTGGGCGAAGGCGGCGAAGGCCGCAACATGACGCACAACCAGAAGAAGATGAACGAGGACGAACTGCGTGAGTTCCGCACGCGGTTCGGCATTCCGATTTCGGACGAGCGCGTGGCGGAAGCACCGTTCTATCGTCCGCCGGACGACAGCCCGGAGATGGTTTACTTGCGCGAGCGTCGGAAGGCGCTGGGCGGGCCGATGCCGCTGCGAGTATCGAAGCCCGTGACGATGCAAGTGCCGCGGTTGGCCGACTATGACAAAACGATGGTCAAGCTCGTGAGCAAAGGCCCGGGCAAGGAAATGTCGACGACGATGGGCTTCGTTCGATTGCTCACCGATTTGTTGCGCGACAAGAAGATCGGCAAGCACATCGTGCCGATCGTTCCGGACGAATCGCGCACGTTCGGCATGGAAGGCTTGTTCCGGCAGGTGGGCATTTATTCGCATGTCGGCCAGCTTTACGAGCCGGTGGATTCGGATCAGCTCGCTTTCTACAAGGAAGCGAAAGACGGCCAGTTGCTCGAAGAAGGCATTACGGAAGCCGGTTCGATGTCGTCGTTCGTTGCGGCGGGCACGGCTTATTCGTCGCATGGCGTGAACATGATTCCGATGTTCATTTACTATTCGATGTTCGGCTTCCAGCGCATCGGCGATTTGATTTGGGCCGCTGCCGATGCCCGGGCCAAAGGCTTCATGCTGGGCGGCACGGCAGGTCGCACGACACTGAACGGCGAAGGTTTGCAGCACCAGGACGGGCACAGCTTGCTCAACGCGATTGCGTTTCCGACCGTGCGGGCGTACGACCCGGCGTATGCGTATGAAACGGCCGTGATTGTTTTCGACGGTTTGAAGCGGATGTACGAGGATAACGAGACGGCGATCTATTACATCACGCTGGAGAATGAAACCTACAACATGCCGGAGATGCCGGCGGGTTGCGAGGAAGGCATCATCAAGGGCATTTACCGTGTGTCTACGGTGAATGCGGACGGCGGCCAGAAGGTGCAGCTCTTCGGCAGTGGCGCGATTTTGCGCGAGGTGTTGCGAGCGCAGGAAATTTTGGCGGAGAAGTACAAGATCGCGAGCGACGTGTGGAGCGTGACGAGTTATACGCAGTTGCGTCGCGATGCGCAGGAATGCGAACGGCTGAATATGTTGTATCCGGAAGAGCCGGCGCGCGTGCCGTATATTTCGCACGTGTTGGCCGGTTCGGAAGGACCGGTGATCGCGGCGTCGGACTACGTGCGAGCGCTTGCCGAGCAGGTGAGCCCCTGGGTGCCGAACGGCATGTTTGTGCTGGGTACCGACGGCATGGGCCGAAGCGAAAGCCGGCCGGCGCTGCGTCGGCATTTCGAGGTCGATGCAGAATTCGTGGTGCTGGCCACGTTGTACCAACTCAAGAAAGAAGGAAAGCGAACGGCGAAGGACGTTGCCCAGGCGATTAAGGATTTGGGAATCGATCCGGCGAAAGTTTCGGCGTTGTATGCGTAATTGAAATAAAGGATGCAGGGGGCAGGGAATACTAGCCTTCGAGATCTCAATCCAGCATCCTCAATCCTCTACCCTCATTGAATATGCCAACACAAATCAAGCTGCCCAATTTGGGTGAAAATATTGAATCGGGCGACGTGCTGACGATCTTTGTGAGCGAAGGCGATGTCGTGAAGGCGGACCAGGATCTGCTGGAGGTCGAGACGGATAAGGCGACGATGCCGATTCCGAGTCCTTCGGCCGGTAAGATCGTGAAGATCTTGGTCGGCGAAGGCGAGACGGTGGAAGTTGGTGCCGCGATCATGGAAATCGAGGCGGCCGAGGGCGGCGACGAGAAGACGAGCAAGAAGTCGGAGGCGTCCAACAAGGAGAAGAAGGAAGAGAAGTCCAAGGCACCTGCGAAGGAAAAGAAGACGTCATCGATTGGCAATGATGAAGAGATCGAGCGCCGGTCGAATGAAGCCGACGTGGAGAGCGGCGATTTGAATCAGGACGACGACGAGGAAGAAGAGGAAAAGCCAGCTAAGTCGGCCAAGCCGGCCGCGAAGAAAGCTGCCAAGGAAGAAGAGACAGACGAGGATGATGAGCCGGCGCGGAAGGCACCAGCGAAGAAATCGGCCGCGAGTGCTGAGCACGATGTGCCGGGCGACGGGCATGCGTCGGCCGCGGCGGGCCCCGCGGTGCGCCGATTGGCGCGGCAGTTGGGCGTGGATTTGCGTCGCGTTCGGCCGAGCGGGACGGGCGGGCGCATCACGACCGAGGATGTTCGCGCGTACATTCGCGAAACGAACGAGCACGTAGCATCGACCCAGCCGCGGGGCGTGACGCCGCCGGGTAACCCGGACGGCGACGATTTCGGGGGAGTGCGCGTGGAGAAGATGTCGCGGATGCGGCAGACGATCGCGCGGAACATGATTCAGTCGTACACGACGATTCCGCAGCTTACGAATTTCGACGATGCGGACGTGACCGAGCTCGAAGACATGCGTCAGCAGAGCAAGAACGACTACGCGGATCGCGGCATCAAGCTGACGACGATGCCGTTTTTGATCAAGGCGGTGGCTTCTTCGTTGAAGCGTCATCCGGTGGTCAACGCCTCGGTCGACATGGAAAACAACCAGGTCATTTACAAGGAATATGTGAACATCGGCATCGCGGTGGACACGCCTCGTGGGTTGGCGGTGCCCGTGTTGAAAGATGCCGATCGAAAGAGCATTTCGCAAATTGCTTCGGAGATTGACGACCTGGCCACCACGGTGCGCGACGGCAAGTTCGACCTGGAGATTTTGCGTGGCGGCACGTTTACGATCAGCAATTTGGGAGCGGTCGGCGGCACTTACTCGACGCCGATCATCAATCCGCCGGAAGTCGCGATTCTGCTAGTAGGCCGTTCGCGCACGATGCCGCAATACGCGGGCGATATTTTGGTGCCGCGGCTGATGATGCCGTTGTCGCTGACGTACGATCATCGTGTGGTGGATGGTGCGGCGGCGGCGCGGTTCTTGAATGAGGTGAAGAACTTCTTGGCGGCACCGGGGCGGTTGCTGTTGACGCCGTAGGGGTGGGGGGCTTGAGGGCGTTGGCACAAGTTCCACAGGGTGCGTGCGGATATCCGAACGTGGATGTGCGCTAAACCGCAAGCCTGTCAGTTCCACACAACTCCGGTGCTTCTGGCGAGCGAATTGGCATGAGATTT
>CAZTWS010000039.1:0-36615 GCA_964618225.1 uncultured Planctomycetaceae bacterium | reverse complement strand
TTAGGTATTGGTAGGCCGTGCTCTGGTTGGACGGCGTGGCCGCCGCCGCTAAGGGAGAGTGAGATCGTTTCAGTTGGAAGCTGGTGACTGCGGGGGTGGGATTTGGAACGGCTGGCAGGGGATGCGGATGGATACATCGTCTGAGCCGGGCGGGATTTTTGCGCGGAGTTGGTCGGCTTGTTGATCAGGGAGGGTATAGAGTCTTTGACCTTCAAAGAAGCTAAATTCCTGATTGCCTTGCTCATCGACACCGTTCTCTCCGACGCTGTAAAGCAAGTATCCATCGGTTGTGCGGCGGTATAGGAATGGTTTGTTACTGAAACTGTCGTTAGGCAGTTTGGCAATGAACTGCGGCACGAGTTGATTTATGCCGGCTGGATATTCGTTGTTCGCAGCCTGGTAAAGTGCGAGTGCAACTGCGATTCGAAGGAGAGCGAGATTAGTCGCTTCTCGATTAGATGCCCGTTCGGTGGCTTCGAATGAAGGGAGCCATAGCAACAATGCTTTGTCACCGATCAGGCGACTACGTTGCGTTCGACTGAAAGCGGCCCCCAGCCAACGTAGAGGATGGTTTATACTTGATTCGATCTCCACAATATCTGCTTGGTTCTGGACCAACGCTTTGCCGCGTGCGACGGGGTCGGCAATTCGAGCTGTAGCGGCTAAACGGTCGAGCCAATCATTGTATTGGCTTAATATGATATTCCAATCAATCGATAAGGCGTTTAGGGGAGTCGGCGTAGATCCGCCGCCATATGGTGAGAGCAGCTCTACAGCACTATTAGAATTCGCAACCGGAAGTAGCATAGCGAGGCCGAAAAGACGCTCACCGTTGGCATACGTATCGGCCAGATTTACAGCGGGAATAAAAGAGTCGTGGGCGGCCTGGATTTGTTGCAGCAGGGGCTCGGGGACTTGTTCAGTGCCAAGAAGCACGAGAGTGGACTCTACTGCCATTCCGTTGATTGCTGCGGCAACTAGTTGGTCGACGAGTGTTCCGCCTTGGCCAATCAGCCGGGCCCAACGGTAGACGGCGAGAATATCTTGCCAGGCCGCTTCGTACTGCCCTTCTCCTGCGTGAAGCATGGCTCGAGTGGTTAGCACTCGAGCCGCTTCACGAACGTTTTGAAATGGGCCAAGGAGCAAAATGGCTTCGGTGTTCGAGGGGTCGAGTAATTCGGCGGAAGGCATAAAGAAGCGCGGCCGAGCCGAGGCTTCGACAAGCAGGTCGATCCGCTCTTTATTCGCATCGAGCCATTCAGCGAGTGGCGGAACGTCTTGAGATCGCCAAGGGCTTGCCGTGGCATTTCCAATAGCATCTTCGGCGCGTTCCCAAATTTGGTGAGCTTCTGGAGACCACGATCCATAGGTCGTCGGATCTTTAAGTTCCTTCAAAGTGGTTGGTGATACACCTGGCTTACCGTTAGCGCGTTCTTGCTCGTCTAGCCATTGAACGATTCGATTCCGAGTTTCTTCGTTATAGAGTTTTGGCAGCGTATCGCGCTGATTGGGCACCATGTTCACGCCAAGCTCGGCGGCGATTGCGGGGCGATCTTTGGCATTGATGTTGTCCCACATGACTTTCCAGAGGATGGCGGCGGCGTTGTTTTCTGGGGTAACGCCTTTGCGGAGCGTATCGAGCAAGTGCTGGCGATAGTCGGGCAGGCCGTCGGGGCCGAGTGGGGTGGTGATGAACGTGGTTTGGGGGGAGACCGTGATCGGCGGATTGGGGCCGAGGAGTTGAAAGAGAAATATGGCGAACAGCAGGAAGAAGCCGCCGCCAAGGTACCAGAGGATGTTGCGTTTGCGTCGGATGGGCCGAGTCCCTGAGTTGGTGTGGATGAGGTGTGTTGATCTAGTGTTCTGTCAGTCTTGAATTGCTGGGTGGCATGCTTTCACGCGGTAGCGGGTAAGCATGCCTACGCCCGGAAGGCGAAGGCATGCCACCCATCAAATGACCATGGACAGAACACTAGCAATGCGTACATGGTCGGTCGAGCCGGACAGAGTTTTTCTGAGTTTCTTGGTTGAACTCCCGCATTTGCAGAAATGGCTAAGTGGGTGTTGTGGTGCCTCCCCGGAAGTCACCGACCGTCGAGAGACAGGCACTGCTCTTGAAGATGTCTGATTTTCATCCTGCGCGAGATCGAAAGCGGATGTTAGGCTGTTCCTCGAGTCGCAACTAGCGAATAGGAGGGAACCTCATCTTGCACTGGCATGGTTTCTTTGGACAAATGAGAATCTGCTCATAACGTCCTCTCACTACTGCTGCTGTTTATCAGCGCGGAGCTGGTCGGCCTTCGTTAGGTCGGCACTGGCCTTTTCGATTTCGCTGATCGCCTGATAGGCCTTGGCTCGGAGTTGGTAGGCATGAACCAACTCCGGCTTGCTGCGAATCGCGGCCGTCAAATCGTCGATGGCTTTGTTGGGTTCGGAGAGGCTAAGGTAGCTCACCGCGCGCGAGACCAGGATATCGGGGTAGTCTGGTGTGACACCAAGTGCCGCCGTGTAGTCGGCAATCGCCTCGCTGTCATTTCCCTTGGCACGCTGAGTTAAACCACGAACATAAAAAGCGTTAGCGAAGGTGGGACGGAGGTCGACGGCCGCCGTCAGGTCATTTATGGCCAGGTCGTGCTCCCCACGGTTCGAACGCTCATCGCCACGAAAATAGAACAAGTCGGCATTCTTGGGGTCGGCTTCGATGGCCAGGTCGAGCATGACCGCCAAGTGCTGGCTGATTTGGTCGCGGAGTTCTTTCGACGAAGCCCGGTCGCGCGAGTCCAGCAGGACCTCGACTGCCGACGTTCTCAGCTCGGGTTGCGAGATGGTCGGGGCCATTTCTTCAAGCACTTGTAAACCCAGTAACTGCTCGGCCGGGTCCGTTGTCGGTTGTTCCAATCTATCGAGGAGATACTTGAATCCTCGCTCGCTTGTGTCCAAGAATTCCGCACGCGCCGCTGAAATCGCCGCGAGATCGCCAGTGTCCGCGGAAGCAACGAAGTCCTGCCACTTTATTATGGCAAGTTTGTTCAGGGCCTCGTTGGCGCTCCGAGCCTCCTCGTTTGCGACTTGAGCGGGGGTCGGAGGTACACTCGAGGGAGCGCGGTTACACCCCAAGAGTGACAGCAATACCACAGATTGACTCGCCGCCGCTAAACGTACAATGTGTCTCATCATGCCTACCCCCTACATGAAACTTCTTGGAAAAAATGTACTGCTTTTCCCGCGGCCTGATTGTAATCCTCGTGCCCCAACCGGGAATAGTCATACGATTGCGATTCTTCCCAAATGGCTCGTCCCTCGCCACGACGTGTTGAGTGCCGAGGTCTGTTGCCCTAGGGAGTGGCTACCCGGTCATTCACACCTTTGATGGGTGATCCATCCGTATCACTCTGAAGGAAGCTGGGAGCGAAATGAAAGCACGATCAGCGAGCTTGAATTAAACGTGCTGCCGTAGTTACCGAAAAAATTGGCCAGTCCAGAGGACCAAGCATTCCAATTTATTCGCAGCCCGGCTCGTCGCAGAAGGCTACGCTTGCCATTTGGTTGTCTAAACCGGTGCAAAAACCGGTCTGCTCCACAGAACGCCCGCAACTGGGGTCGATGCAAGCGAATACTGTTCCTGCTGTTGGGCCTGCTACAGTCGCGGCTCCGAATGCCATGACCAAAATCATGAAAAATGCTTTCATCGCTACTCTCCAGTGTTTGTTGCAACGTAAATGTCGTTGTCTATGGCTCTTTGCGGAGACGGTGCCTGTGGGAGGACAAAAAAACTCTGAAACTAATTGCGTCTACGATTTTGCCGGGGACTCGACCGGACCGAGGGGCTCGGAAAAAATGATAACATGCACCGAGTACGATCGAAATTGCAAGTTTCTGCTACTTGCTTGCAAATCGTGGAGATGACACGTACAAATGACCCCTTATGCCTGCAATCTCACGCTCTCGATAAGCGGTTCGTTCCTCTAGCGCGGCGTCATTGGGCAGCGGTTCCGGTCGCAACGCATCTTCAATGGCTTGCTTTTCCTCAGCGTATAGGGCTTTGCGGTCCGCGGCTTCCTGTCGTTTCGTCTCCATCTGAATGCGAAGCTGGTCGGCCTGCCGTTGCCGTGCTTCGGCCAGCCCCGGCATTTCGATCGGGTTGCCCTTTTCGTCGATGCCGATGATGGCTTCGGCGGGGGTACCCGAGCGGGAGATTGCCAAGGTATTGCGCCATGCCGACGTAGCGACTACCCGTAAGTTCTATGCGCCGGGTACGGTTCAAGAATCGGCGGGTATCATTCGTGAGAAGTTGATTGTACCTAGGTACATCGACACCGCCGAAAGTAAGTAGCTCAGATTTCAATTCGCTCTAACTCCCTAATCTACCAACGAGTTAGAGAAGCGCGCCCGGTAGGATTCGAACCTACAACCCCTGGTTCCGAAGACCAGTGCTCTATCCATTGAGCTACGGACGCTTTGTTCTCTCTATAGGTCTAGCCGATTCCGTCTCGCTTTTCCACTGCTTGGAGAAATCTGCTAGAAATCGGGCTCAAATCGTCGGGCTGTTGCGAGGCATTTGCGTCGAATCCGTCATTGCATCCAGCTTAACGCTTGGATGGCGATCAGCACGATTCCCATGAACACGAGCACCCAAAGGGCGAAACGTGCCGCGTGGATCAGGATTGCGTGCATTTCCTCATGTCGAGTTGCGGCACACACCAGGCTGACGCTTGCCACGAGCGGCAGGGCGTACCACAGCCGTGCTGCCGCGAGGGCAATGTTGGCGAATAGAATCGGTGAATCGATCGTGGGGAGTAGCGTTTCGATCATGATGATTTCTCGGTAGCGTTCGATTCATCGCGTGAATTCGGCTTACTCTTGGGCTCTGGCAGCGGAACGATCAGCGGTCCTCCGTAGGCATCGAAGATCGCCAGGATATTGAGCAGCCCGGCGATGACGGTAAACACCGTTCCGATTTCGAAATACTCCCCTAACTTATAGTTCCATTGCGCCAACTCGTCCTGGTGCTCGACGAAGCTGCCTTTCTCGGAAGGATCTTCCGAGCGAAGCACGCCCATCTGCTGGCTTCTGGGAGTCGGCGGTCGCATGAAGTTATCGCCAAACAGCGGGGCTTCGTTGTGCATCACGCGATAGCGCTGCACGAGTGCCGGCAGCGCAGGCAGCCCGACTCCAACCTGGCACAAATACTGCCAACGCTCGTTGAGAAACCGGCGCGACGGGAACGGCTCGGTCGAGGCGTATACCACCCGACCTCCGCCGATATAGAGCCCGTAAAAAAACGTTCCCAAAATGCACACGAAGAACAACACGGCCTTACCGGTACGGCCTTGGTAAAAATGCCCCAACCCGGGCACAAGCCAGGCAAGAAAGGCGGCCAACCGCGGATCTTTCAAATCGATCTCTTGTTGGAGTTCCTCGGTGGGCTTAGCGGATGCATTCGACATGGTTTCGCTCTTCGAAGTCGACCCGCCCTCGCATTCCTGTGAATTGAGAAACTTCCAGGCCGTAAGCTATCTATTCTAGGACGACCACCGATCCATTCCAGGCCAGTTTACAGTTGTCATAGGCCAGGCTTTTTAGCCTGACATCGCTTCCTTCGGCAAGAATTGTCCATTCATCATTCGTCGAAACTCTCGAAAACTTGTCTTCATTGCGACAAAACCCGGCCTAAACGCCGCGCCCCCACCGGCCCCCTTGGCTGGTTGTGAGGAGACCGTGAATTTGGTACATTTTTTAGTAGGCAATACGCAGTTTAGGGCCGTTTTTCCCGACAAATTTCACGCCATCGGGTGGCATTGTCGGCGTAAGTGGCAACCTTGTCGGTGCAGTTCGCGCCGCGTTTTTGCTTACCCGGCTCAAGGCGTGTTTAGCTCGTTTTCCATGTGATTGAAAGGATTGGCCTTTGTCGACTGATTCGACCGATTCCTCGTCTCCCGGCGATTCGCCAGAACAAGCCATTGCCGCGCGTCTTATCGATCTGCCTATCGAAGACGAGCTTAGGGACAGCTACCTTACGTACGCGATGAGCGTCATCGTGAGCCGGGCATTGCCCGACGTGCGCGACGGTCTCAAGCCCTCGCAGCGCCGTATCCTGGTGGCGATGAACGATTTGAATCTCACGCCTGGGGCGGCGCGCGTGAAATGCGCGAAAATCTCTGGTGACACCAGCGGTAACTACCATCCGCATGGCGAAAGCGTGATCTACCCCACGCTCGTTCGCATGGCCCAAGAGTGGAACATGCGCTGCCTGCTTATCGATAAGCAAGGCAACTTCGGCTCGATCGCCGGCCTGCCGCCTGCCGCCATGCGGTATACCGAGGCGCGCCTGTCGCCCTTCGCGGCGACGATGCTCGAAGACCTCAAGCTCGACACGGTGGATTTTGTTCCCACGTACGACGAACGCCACACCGAACCGGTCGTGCTTCCTTCGAAATTCCCGAACCTGCTCGTCAACGGTTCCGGCGGCATCGCCGTCGGCATGGCCACTTCCATTCCGCCACATAACCTCGGCGAAGTTTGCCGCGGCATCGTCGCGCTCATCGACGACCCGCACATCACCGTGCAAGGGCTGATGCAGCACATCCCCGGCCCCGATTTCCCCACTGGCGGCATCATCTGCGGCCGCAGCTCGATTTGGAAAGGCTACGAAACGGGCCGCAGCACGATCACCGTTCGCGCGAAAACCACGATCGAACAGCGCAAGGGCGAACGTTACCGCATTATCGTCAACGACATTCCCTACCAGCAAACGCGCGACCCCGTCATCAAGAAAATCTCCGAGGTTGCCAACGAGGGCCGCATCTCGGGCATTTCCGGCGTGCGCGATGAAAGCGACCTCAAAGAACCGGTCCGCATCGTCATCGATCTCAAGAAAGATGCCGACCCGGATGTCGTTCTCAACCAACTTTACAAATTCACGCCGCTGCAAGATTCGTTCTCGGTCATCTTGCTTGCGCTCGTGGATGGCAAACCCCGTACGCTCTCCCTCAAGGAGATGCTGCAAGAGTTCGTGCGCCATCGCGTCACGGTCATTCGCCGCCGCACGCAGTTCTTGCTCCTACGCGCACGCCGCCGCAAGCATACCGTGCAAGGTCTGCTGCTCGCGCATGCCAATATCGACGAGGTGATCCGCGTCATCCGCGCTTCGAAAACGCAAGCCGAAGCCAAGGAACGGTTGATCGCTATCAAAACGCCTTCCGCTATGCTGGAACGCGCCCTGGGCGAAGTCGGCTTCAAGCAATATCAACAAGAGCGCGGCGTGGCGCTGGAATATTCGCTCACGCCCGTGCAGGCCGAAGCGATTCTCAAAATGACGCTCGGCCAACTCGTCAATCTCGAGCAAGAAAAGCTCGTCGACGAGCACACTAAGCTGCTCGAACAAATCGAAGGCTACCTCAGCATCCTGGGCGACGAGGCCCATATCTACGCGATGATCCGTGAGGATTGCGAAGAGCTTGCCCGCAAATATGGCGACGAACGCCGCACCGAAATCAGCGGCGAAGAAGTCGGCAACGTCGATATCGAAGACCTCATCGAAGAAGAAACGATGGTGGTTTCGATCTCGCACAACGGTTATATCAAACGCACGCCCGCCAGCACGTACCGCGCTCAACGCCGCGGTGGCAAAGGCATCAAAGGCGCAAAAACAGACGAAGAAGATCCGGTCGAGCACTTGTTCGTCACCAGCACGCACGACTACTTGCTCTTCTTCACCACCAAGGGCAAAGTCTACTGGCAGAAGGTTTACAACCTGCCGCAGCTATCGCGCGAGAGCAAAGGCCGCGCGGTCGTGAACCTGCTCAACCTGGCCGAGGATGAAAAGATCGCCGATTGCCGCGCCGTGCGCGACTTCGATAAGCCCGATTACTACCTCATCATGGCCACCCGCAAAGGGCTCGTGAAAAAGACCGAGCTCAAAGCCTACAGCCGCCCACTCAAAAGTGGCATCATCGCCATCAAACTCAAGGAGGATGACGAGCTCATCGATTGTGCTATTTGCACCAAGGGCGATGAAATCGTGCTCTCCACCGCGAACGGCATGGCTATCCGCTTCAACGAAGCCGATGCCCGACCGATGGGCCGCAACACAAGCGGCGTCAAAGGCATTACGCTCGGAAAGGACGACACGCTCGTTGGCATGGTTGTCGCCGACCCCAACGCCACGCTCCTCACCGCGTGCCTGAAGGGCTACGGAAAACGCACTCCGTTTGGGCCTAATGCCGAGGGGACTGGGGATCAGGGACTAGGGTCTGGGGAAGAGCTAGATGAAGAACAAGCATCCCCCAACCCCCAACCCCCAACCCCGGAAGAAGAGGAAGCCGAAGGCTCCTCTTCTTCTTTCCGCTACCGCACCCAGCGCCGCGGCGGCAAAGGCCTGCGCGATATCAAAACCACCGAACGCAATGGCCCGGTTATCGGCATCGTCCCCGTCATCGACGAAGACGAGCTCATGATGATGACGGCTCGCGGAAAAATTCAACGCGTCAAAGTCAGCGACTTCAACATCATCGGCCGCAACACCCAAGGTGTCCGCATCATGGCCCTCGACGAAGCCGATTCCCTCGCCGCCATCGTCCGCGTCCCCCGCGAAGAACGCGAGGATGAAGAAGAACCTGCCGAAACTGCCGAGGAATAACGTAAAGTAGCAGGCACGCTCCGCGTGCCGTAAGCCGCATCGGCGAAAACCGAACGTCGGTAAAACCCACTGCCATGCTATAATTCCTTCATGGACCAAAGCACGCGAGAACAAATTGAACGCGCTCGCCGAATGACGCCAGACGAGCGATTTCGCGAGGGGCTGGCGCTCTGCGACCGTGCTTTCGGGCTGATGCGAGATGGTATTCGTCACCAATTCCCACAGGCCACGCCTCAAGACGTAACGCGAATTCTTCGCGAACGATTGAACCGAATCCGTGTGGTTGAAGCTAAGCGATGAACACCAGTGAGTTTATCTGCTCGGTTATCGATTTCTTGAATGAGCACAACGTGCCTTACATGCTCGTTGGCTCACTCGCCACGAACTTCTACTGCGTGCCGAGATCGACTGAAGATGGCGACATTGTCGTCGAAACTAGCCTCGCGGAATTAGGATTCCGTATTCGCCGTGCCTTGGCTGGGGTTCAATTCGATCCTCAACTCTCATTCGAAAGTGTTACCGGTACTCGTAAAATCGTGTTGCAAACCACCGAGCACAATTTTCAGATTGAACTTTTCGGATTGAGCGACGATGAGCACGACCGTGCAAGATTTGCACGACGTATTCAAGTACAAATGTTGGGTCGCGATGCATGGATCGCCAGCTTGGAGGATATGATCATCACCAAGCTGCGCTGGTCGCAATACGCCGGCCGCGAAAAAGACATTTCCGACGTCCGTAACCTCATCAGCGTTCAACAGGAAATGATCGACTGGCCCTACGTCGAATCATGGGCCGACCGCCACGGCACCCGCGAAATTCTCGAACGCCTGCGAAGAGAGTGTGCCGAAGCTTAACTTGCACCTCCGTTTTCCACCGAACAGCGGGTAAGCATCAACCGTCCGACAGTCGGTGTTACCCGCTTTTTATTGAACCACTGGGGGTATGGAGGATGAAGCAGGGAGCGCGGAGCAAGGAGCAGGGAGAAGAAAATGCAGGAGTTATTGAACCGCGAAGGCGTGAAGAATTGTTGCGATAGTTTTTTTGGAACGCTGATCTACGCTAATCATCGCTGATGTCAATTGAAATTCAGAGATTCCTAGGGAGGCGTGGCGGTACTCGATTAGTGATTATTAGTGTGGATCAGAGTTCTCAAGTTCTTTCTTCTCCGTGTCCTCATGGCCGCCGCTAAGCATTAGTTCGTAGATAGAAAGGAGGGCGAGGCTCCACAAGCTAAACCATGTCGGCTTGCCGAGAACCTCGCCCTCGAGTTTTAAAACTGGCTGATCTCCAAATTTACTTTGGAGATCCATATGCACTAGCGTCGGCGGCGGAATATACCAGCGACGACTGCGGTTAGCAGCAACAAGCAGCTTGCCGGTTCGGGAACCACGGTGGTATTTGCGCTAAATATCAAGTCGTCGATGGCGAGGCCGTGGTCGTCACCAGGGTCATTTCGATCGCTCCAGCGGATCCACAGATTCTGTCCGGGAGCCCAGTTAAGCCCCGTCACCGTCACGGGGCCGATAGCCACTCGGCCAGCCGCGTTGCCTTGACCGCCTGCATTAGTCCCGCCGGTAAGCGGTCCTGTGAAATTAAGAGCAGGGACGGCAATGCGGGTAGCGCCCGTGTCCTGAATGCTCGACGCATCGAGGCTGTAGTCGAACAGCAGCGAATGCGCGTCCGGACTGTTATTGCGCCACTGCTCGCCGAAATAAGAGAGCGTGAATTCATTCAGCGTGACGCCGGTGTTGTTCGTAAAAACGGCGCCCATAAAAACCGGCATGCTAGTAGGGGTGGTTCCCGATAGGGCATTGGAATTCAAAATCCCGAGCGCTCGGTCGGATTCGTTTGAACCACTGCCGTAACTCCAGAAGGCACCCGTATTGGCAGCGGCACCGTTGCCAGTACCAAACCGCATCCGCTGATTACCGTTGAAACCGCCTTCGGAGGCGTCTGTCGGGTGCAACAGATGCCAACCGACAATGCTGAAGTTATCAGGACCGGGGCTTGCGGTATCGTTTATCCAGCCAGCCGGGGAAGCCCCCAGAGAACTGTTGGCAAAAGAAGCGGCGTACTGCTTACTTGCGACCGGCGAATTGTGAGGCAACGTATCGAAATTTTGTTCGTAAAGCTCGCCAGGCGTAGAATACACGTATGCCGCCCGTGCTTCGCCCCATAAGGCAATCGCGGCCAAGGCGACGATTGCTGCGACCCATCTATTGTTCATCATCATTAGCATTACCCTCCAGAAAGAAATCCAAACCGAACTACATTTACTCTGAATCGAAACTTACCTAACGTCAAGTTTTTTGCTGTTTGACCTTACCAAGCCATTTTCAAGATAACCACAGAGACACGGAGGACGCGGAGATGTTAAGGAGTTTATGAACCACGAAGGCACAAAGTCACGAAGTTTTAATAGTTCACAGTATCTAGATCGCTCACCACAACAATATGCAGAGTGCTACAGTGGATCAAACTCTTTGTGCCTTTGTGTCTTCGTGGTTAATCCCGTCTGCCGAAGTTATTATTTGTGTTATCTCTAATCCGCCGCGACTGCGGCGATTCCATACATGTTAAAACCCGAGCTTCGTGGCCGCCCCTTGGGAGGAGATACCGAGCCGAGTTTAATGGTGCCCGCTTCTTTCACGTGTCTCCGCCAAACGGAAAACGGAAAATCGACACTGACACCGGGACCAACACCCAATGAATGGTGCAAATGCCACTCGGTCTTCGAGCCATCCAGCCCGATGTCGACTCCCGTATCTTGAAAATCTTTACGAACCCACTCGGGAACTTCCATGTTGTTGTCTAGGAAGACATACACATAGGCTGGCCGTAGCAAATCCAGCTCGAGTTCTAATGTGTGAACAAATTTATGATGATTGAACGGCATCACGTAATCCGCACCGAGCAGAAACGAAGGGATGCCAGATTCATCGATACCGTTCCATTGATGATTTCGATCCACGAAGGAGGGCACGTCATCTTCCAACCCGTGATGAACGATTTGGTAAGACATCACGCCTTCCGAAGTTTGAATGTTATCGCGGATATCAGCAATGACGCGCTCCGGCGAACGACGTCGAATAGCGTCGAGTGCTGTAAGAAAATCGTTTCTCTGCACCGCGACAATTCGTTGAAACTCGCCGGAGTTCTTGAGTAGCAGAGCTTCGCCTTGCTGCAAACGACGCAGAGGTTTGTCGGTGTCGTCTAGCTCGTCGGCGGGCGGATCGTAGCTAAGATCGACGCTTCCTTGAAAGACAACGACTTCGGTTTCGCCTTTGTCCGAAATCGAGAGCCCGAATTGGGTTCCGAGATCGACAACCTTGGCACGCGGGGTCTGGATGACGAAGCCTTTTCCGCGATCGCCCACCAGCGTGGTCACACGCCCTTTCTCGCAGCGAATCGACATGGGCGAAGTAATTTCTAAATCAGCAGGACCGAAAATGGTAACCTGCGCGCCACAATCGAAAGTAAGCTCGATAGCCCCATCCTCGAATTGCAAACGATCGCCTACTCCCCAACGAGAAAGAGGACGAACGGCGGGCATCGACGTGGCCCAACGAGACGCCCCCAATCCGGTCAGCGTGGCCACTTGTTCGGAGGAAGCCCCCAATACAACAGGTTCAACGACCGGAATGGGGTTCGCGGGTTCGATGGGCGATGTTTCGGTTGTGGCAACTTGCTCGGCCGAAGTGGAGGACACCCGCTTGACAAAATTAGAGCTGCCGAAAAACAAAGCGGCACCAGCCAACGCGAGTAAACATGCGGCACCGCCGAACCAAGTCAGCCAGCGGCGATATTTTGACGATCGTTCTCGAAGACGGGGCTCCGCACCGCTCGAGTCAATCTCCGCAGACATCTCCTCCAAGCAAAGCCAACGCAGGCAAGCCGTCTCTTGAAAATACTCGACGTAGGCACGGCGCGCAGCAGGGTTTTCCATCAATAGAGACGACAGTTCCGAGTGCTCCATAGCATCGATCGAATCATCCAACTGTCGGGATATCAGTTGGTGGAGTCGTTTGAGCAAGTTGTCGCCAATGGCTTCCATGATCAAAACTTCGAAAAGTTCAGCGAGCCGATGACTGGTTCGCTGGAAGTAGCGCCTGTTGATGAATTAGCCGCTCGCCGAAAAGTAAAATAAAATAGGTTTGCCTAAATTTGGCTTAGGCGTTTACAGTTAAAACTCAACCGCTTGTTTGTTCCAACTTACGCTTAATGCAGGAATGCAACGTTTCTCGAATACGTTCGAGCGCCTTATAGACAGACGCCGGAGTACGATTCAGTCTTATTGCAACATCCTTGATTTTGGCTCCACGCACGTAACAGTTTCGCAGCAAATCGCGGCTATGATCGGGCAGTTCGGAAACACATTCGCCAAGCGCCTGTTGCCGAGCCTCGAAAGCTTCGTCGCACCACGAGGGTTCCGAGGCAATTGCATCCACGACCCGTTGGTCGAAAACGAGGCGACTTCGGCTGACCTTTTTCCTCCAAGTAAGAACTTGGAAATGAGCAACCCGGATTGCCCAGGCAGCGAAGTTGGTTCCCAGCACGAACTTGTCGAACTCCTCCCAAAGCCGGATGTTGGTTTCCTGCAAAATTTCGTCCGCATCGGCCCAGTTGGGCACTAAGCTCAGGATGTAGCCATATACCAACCGTTCGTGGGTCGTCATCAACCGAATGAACTGACGTCTTGATTCGTCCACCTGGATCCCCGCCGAATGAGTAGGCACACCCTGGCCAATCTAGTCAGGGCCGCACTCGCGAAATGTTGACATATTTACTCTTCTACTCTCTACTGCCCCGCCCGCGCGAGTTACTGAACCGCCGCAACGCCCCTTTTGGAATCGCGACTTATGCTCAAAAAGTGCTTTTTCTCCGAGGATTTAGCTCAACAATAGTTACCTGCATAGATTTTTGTCTACTTTTCCTCGGCTTTGCCCTACATAGGTTACGCACCGGGCTCTGAGGCTCTACCCCACCAAGGGACTGGAGAACGTACTTAATCCAAGCTTCTCTTGGGCTGAAACCGGCGTGGCACTACGCGACTGGCGTTAGGAGCAACTCTATAACAGGGAGCTTGCCACGAAGAAGCGAGGATCGGTTGACCAAATTGTTTGCCGACCTGATTTGAACAATTATCATGATTTGTGTGTGGTTGAGGCAGGTTGGCAGTCCGTTCACACTGTGTGAATTTTGGTGTACGGGCACTCTTGTCCCTCGGTTCAAGCGGAGAGATCTCATGTCGAAATTTTCATTGGGCAGCATCTGTTTGACTCTGCGTCAATCAGTGGGCTTGGCATCACTAGCTTCCGTGCTGGCTTGCACCTCGACAGCGTTTGGTGTCATCTCGTACGCCACGCCTGGTTCGCTTTATACGCAAAACTTCGATACGAAAGCCGTCCCCGATGCGGAGGGGACAGGACTGCCTAACAACAAACACGGGCAATCTCCGAACCAGGCCCTTGGGTACAACGGCGAAGAGGTCTACGGGTGGCGGAATGACTACGCCAGTTCAACTGATGGAAACTGGAGCATTGTTGGCTGGCATTTGCTGCATCCTTTAACTCCCCCCGCAGGAGCCAATGGATTAGAAACAGGCTTCAACCAAAATCAGCGTCTACGTTTCGGTACTGGCTCGCAGAACACCGGAGCTTTTTGGAGTTTTGGTAGCACGTCCGCAGGTACAGAACGCGCGTTGGGGATCGTCAATTCAAACAGTTTAACGAATGCGTCGTCGGCGAATCATCCGTGGTCTTACCTCGGTGCGGTGTTCAGGAACGACACGGATTCAACCTTAACGGAATTCACTCTCTCCTACTATGGTGAGCAGTGGCGCGACAGTGGAAACGCGGCTCAGCACTCGCTTGTGTTTGATTACGGTATTAACGCCCCCAATATTCAAGATGCGATCGGGGGCAATCCCACTTTGGGAACATATGTGCCTGTACCAGAATTGAACTTCACGGGGCCATTCGCCAATAAGAATGGCGATGGCACTTCCACGAATCTATTAGGAACCGATGCAGCAGGCGGCAGAGTCGCCATTGGCCCGGTAACCGTAACGGGGCTCAATTGGCAGCCCGGTGATACGTTATGGATTCGCTGGAAAGATGCCAACGATCCGGGTGATGACCATGGCCTGGCCATCGACGACTTGGTGTTTAGTGCGAGTATCGGTGGAGAGCCCGGCCTGCAAGGCGATTACAACGGCGACGGCACCGTCAACGCAGCCGATTACGTGTTGTGGCGCAAGTCTCCAGGCGATTTTGGCGGCGATCCGGCCGGTTACACCACTTGGTTCCAAAACTTTGGGGCCACCGCTGCTGGTTCGGGTAGCGGTGCCGTTCCCGAGCCAAGCAGCATCGTATGCGTTCTGTTCGCCTTCGCCGGCATGGTAGCAAGCCGACGCTACAGCCGCTAAATCAACAATGCTTTTGCAATCCTTGTCTACTCAGGCTCCTTCTATTGAAGGAGCCTGAGTGTTTTTTTGGCGACCACACTTTAATCGCTGGGTAACATTCGCCCCAAAAACACCTGTCATTTATATTTATGATTCAGCGGCCAGCGAGAGCACTTCGCTATAGTCATGCTCCGTGTTGATATTCCGCAAAGAAACAAGCTCTGGATCAGCTGTCACCAACTCGTCTAGCGACACCTTTCTGACCCTCGATTGCTCTAAGAACGCGTTCAGACGGCGCTCGCCGGAATCGATCAACACTTGGGCCCGAGGTAACAACTCCACACGATACACGGCTGCGAGCGGATAGAAACGATCGCTGCCTGCCGGAACAGCAATCTCGGCATCGCCCAAAAAACTGAACATCTGCTCGATAAATTCCGGTCGAAGCAGCGGCGTATCGCAGGCTGAAACAAAAACCGCATCCGCTCGGTTAGTTACGGCACTGAGCCCCGTCGCGAGTCCCACGAGCGGGCCCTGGTAAGCGTCCGCATCGCGGCAGATTTCAACATCGCACGGTAGCGCAGGCAAGCATTGGTCGGCCGAGGCCACAACCACGATCTGCTTCGGATCGACGCACTGGCTGATGACCCGAATGATGCGTTGCAACATCGTCTCATTGCCAATTGGGAGCAGGGCTTTATCGCGCCCCATGCGGCTCGATCTTCCCCCGCATAGTACGATGGCACCTTTTCGCATGATCTACGCCTTAAGGAATGCCTCAATAATAACCTCCCGATTTTCGGAATAACCACAGAGGCACGGAAGAGTAATTTTGAACCACGAAGACACCAAGGCACAAAGGTTGATTAAAAGTCCTATGCGGCCTCATACCGCAAGCAGAAAATGCTACCTCGAAGGTGTATCAGTTGCTTCAATACTTCGTGTCTTGGTGCCTTCGTGGTTAATAAAGCTCCGCCTTCTCTGCTCCACGCTCCCAGCTTCATCCTCCGTGTCTCTGTGGTGAACCTCTTCTGCCGAAGTTATTTTGCGTCATCTCTCAGATTCTTTTCGTCGCGTTCTTTGATGCGTTAGCTAGAGCGATGGCTCATAGCTCACGCATCGCCAAGCCGCTCGGAGATAGTGCTCAACACTCGGTCGTCTGTTGGAAATTCGCTGTGAATGTGCTTGCGCAATGGAATCGGCACATCGTCCATGCGATACGCCGTGCCAGCCGCGTGAATGCCATAAATTGCCGTGGTGAATTGAACTCTGGCCGAGAGCGTCGGGATGCTCGTCTGGTAATCAAGGGCAATGGTTGGAATCGATTTCAATGCTTGTTGCGCGGCTTCCGAAAGCCGCGACACGGCCTCGCTGCCCACCAACAGGCAGGCATCCACAACGCCTTTTTCTAGCAGGATATTGGCCGAGTACTCCGCAGGCGAATACTTGGGGTACCCCTCGGCGAAGCTTACCGCAAACGGAAAACCCGTGATCCAGGTAAGCGCGCTCTCCGCGCCGTGCGTACCTCCGCCACTAGACATTCGCCGGGCTGTGAATCGCGTAAACGCGTTGAGTTCCTTCACTAGCGACAGCAGCGAAACTACATCCTCTTGCGCGGTTGGCGACGATGCCGTGCCGATCCCAAAGAAAATCGCCCCGTAGCGGCATCCTTTGAGGCGATTCGCCAGCGACACCACGACATCATGCGGCAAACCGGCCACCGCCGTGGTTTCAACGTCGCCGCCCGCAAGAATTTGGCGCAATCTCGCGATGAGCGCCGCGTCGGCTCCGTGCTCGATCCGTAAAAACTCGTCGGCTAATCGACTGGTTGCGGTTTCACGCGAATCGATCACGATCACATGCCGGTCGGCTCGCCCGCCGGGCAGGAATTGTCCGCGCGGATCCGCGCTATACCGTTCCATGTGGCGTGGATGCGTGGTAGCCGGGTCGGCCCTCCAAAAAATCACCAAGTCGGCGCGGTTCTTTACTTCACCAAGCGAGCAGGTTGATTCTCCCACTTGCTGCAATGCAAGGGTCGCGGCAGCCTGGCCCACGGTCGCAGCCGTGTCGATATAACCACGCCGTTGTTCTGCCAATCGAATCGCCGCGCGATGTGCTTCGGTGCTGCTACGCGAAAGACCCCAAACCAGCGTCGCCCGGCTTTTGCGGAGAAGGTCCACTGAGTGGCCAATCGCCGACTCATACTCGATTGGCGCGCCGTTGAACGAGGCGACCGGTCGGTCGCTGGGTTTGGCCAAACTCACAAAAAACGGCTCTGCAAGCAAACAAGCGTGCTCGGCCCGAGTTACACGGTCGCCAGAAATCGTCAGCCGTAAATCGTCGCACACGCACCCGCAAACGGTGCAAGCTACATCCGCAACAATGTGTTCTTTCGAGCGCGACGACATCTGACCAGTTAGGGGTGACTCAAAAACAACTTCAGCAAGGGTAATTTACCACAGAGACACGGAGGACACGGAGATTCGGAAGAGTTTTTTCTCAGAACGCTAATCTCCACGAATGTTCGCTAATACCAATCCAACATTGTGATTCGTCCTGACACGCTGCCCATCCAATTAGCGATGATTAGCGTCGATCAGCGTTCTAAAAAAACTCTTCCGAGTCTTCTCCGTGCCCTCCGTGCCCTGTGGTTATTCTGAAAAGTAGGGGTGCTATTATTGAGGCGGTCCATAGCCCAAATACGCTTCTTAAATTGTCGGTCGGCAACGTCACCGTTATCATCGTATACCACGTGGCGTGCGTTCGCATGCCCTTGTATCGCACCGTTTTTTCCTTCGCCACAGTAAAATAAATTTGATGCCAGATCTTCTAAAAATTGCGCGAGGCACTCTTTACGATCCGGCCAACGGTATCGAGGGGGAAGTGCGCGACCTCTGGATCGAAGGCGGAAAGATCGTTGCCGCCCCCACGGACCCGGCCATCCGGCCGTCGAGGACGATCGACGCCGAGGGACTCGTCATCATGCCGGGCGGCGTGGATATGCACTGCCACATCGCCGGCCCTAAAGTGAACGTGGCCCGGCGCATGCGCCCCGAGGAACGAGCCGAGCCGAACGTCTTGCGTCAAACACCGACCACGCGAAGCGGCACCTTGGGCAGCGTCCCAAGCACCTTCGCCACTGGGTACAAATACGCAGGCCTAGGCTACACGACCGCGTTCGACGCCGCGGTTACGCCGCTTGCCGCTCGGCATGTGCATGAAGAGTTTGCCGACACGCCTTGTGTCGATAAAGGCTTCTTCGTGCTCATGGGCAATAACCACTACGTGATGCGAAGCATCGCCCAGCGCGAACCGCAAAAGCTCAAAGCGTTCGTGGCCTGGCTACTCGCCAGCACGAAAGGCTTTGCGCCCAAGCTCGTAAACCCCGGCGGAGTCGAAGTGTGGAAAAGCCAACGCGGCGGCAACGTCCACGGCCTGGACGAACGAGTCGGGCATTTCGACGTGACGCCACGCGAAATTCTGCTCGGCATCACGCATGCGGCGAACGAACTTCGGCTCCCGCACCCTGTGCATATCCACTGCAACAACCTGGGCGTACCGGGTAATTGGACGACAACCCTCGAAACAATGCGAGCCGTAGAAGGACACCGCGCCCACTTTACGCACATTCAATTCCACAGCTACGGTGGTGGCGAAGGTGATGAAAACACCTTCAACAGCAAAGTGCCGCAATTGGCCGAGTATGTGAATACCCACAAAAACATTACTGTGGATGTCGGCCAGGTAATGTTCGGTGACACCACGAGCATGACGGGCGACGCGCCTGTCGGCTATTACCTGTCGCAAATCTTCAAAGACAAATGGTACAGCAGCGATACCGAAATGGAGTCGGGCTGCGGAGTCTCGCCGATCAAGTACCGCAACAAATCGCTCGTGCATGCCCTGCAATGGGCCATCGGCCTGGAATGGTATCTGCTTGTCGATGACCCGTGGCGAATCGCCATGAGCACCGATCACCCGAACGGCGGTTCGTTCCTAGCCTACCCGCAGATCATTCGATTGCTCATGGACCGAACCTACCGCCGCGACATTCTAAAAACCTGTCCCGATAAAGTCCCCCAACGTTGTACGCTTTTCGACCTCGATCGTGAATATTCGCTCAACGAAATCGCCATCATCACTCGGGCCGCCCCGGCCCGCATGCTGGGGCTCGCCAACAAAGGGCACCTGGGCGTGGGTGCCGACGCCGACGTCACCATCTACACGCCAAACGACAATGCGGAGACCATGTTTTCGCTGCCACGCATTGTTATCAAAGCGGGCAAAGTGCTCATCGAGAACGCCGAAATGCGAAACCCCACGTTCGGCAAAACCATTCACGTATCGCCAGACTACGACCCCGGCGTCGAGCCCGATATTCAAACCTGGTTCGAGCAGTATTACTCGTTGGGCTGGCGTAACTACCCGGTAGAGGACCACTACCTGGGCGATGCGGAGTTGATAAACACCTGAAGTCACCCAGGAATTATTGAGGACCGCCTCAATAACAACATCCCCATTTTCAGAATAACCACAGAGATACGGAGTAGTATTTTGAACCACAAAGACACCAAGGCACAAAGGTTGATTAAAAGTCCTATGCGGCCTCATACCGCAAGCAGAAAATGCCACCTCGAAGATGTATCAGTTGCTTAAATACTTCGTGTCTTGGTGCCTTCGTGGTTAAAAAAATCTTTTCTCTTCTCCGTGCCCTCCGTGGTTATTCTGAAAAAGGGGATGCGGCACGAGTCCGCATCCCCTTTTGTTTGCCACAAATTTTTACATTCCGTTAAGGGGCCGGCAACTCTCCCGTCGTGGTCGCGGCGGCACCGGTGGTGCCGGTCGTGTTGCTAGGATCTTCCAGCCGTACCAGCTCGACGACTCGCGAATCTTCCGGGCCATAGTGTACCAATCCGGTAGCTTCCGCTTGGGTTAGATTGTAAATGCTGGTTTCCATGACAACTCGCTTCTGCTGCTCGTTGTTGAACGACCACACCGCTCGTTGCGTTTGCTTATCGACCATGCCTTCCACGGGCGATGCCGCGCCGCTGCGCTGGTCGAACGCCGTACCGCTGATGACGCCATCTTTGGTAACGGCAAGCTGAACCAGCACATCTGCCTTGGCTTCGCCATCCAGGGTGACGGCAAACACACCGAGCGGCAGCCATTCAAGTTCCGCAGCCGCCTCGGGCGTCAAATCGGGCGCGCGTTCAACAATTTGCACAGTCCGGTCATAGTACACAGGCAACGGTTGATACCACCGCCCGTTCACATACACCACACCGTTGCTGGTGTAGATGTATTCACCCGGACCGTAATCCCAGTAGTACGGGCGGTTCCAACCGAACGATACCCAGTTAGTAAGAACAGGAGCGGTCGTCCATGCCCACCAATAGTACGGACGGTTGTAACGCAACGCGTAGTTACCCCACCAATTCCACCGGTTACCGTAGCCGCCATGCCAGCGGTTCTGGCCTGTCCACCAACCGGCATAGAACGGGTAGTTGCCACGATCGCGTCCGCGCCAATCGTTACGAATGCGGCGTGCATAGTCGAATCGATCGCCATCCCGCCAACGGCCCGACCAATCGCGATCATCGAAATTACGATGTCGCTCGCTGATTCCGTCGCGCCATCGCTGATACTCGCGATTTCGATCACCAGCCTGGCGATTACCGTCGCGGCCACGGTCACGTAATCTGTCGCCCTCGCGACCCTCGCGACCGAAATCGCGGTCGCGGTTGAAATCACGATTGCCGCGGCCATCGCGTTCCACTCCCTCCAACCGGCGTGCTACGTCCGTTCGGTCAACACTCTCGGGCCGACGGCCTGGCCGGAGGCCCTGGCCATCTCGATCCCGACTGATTGCCGAACGCTCGCCTTGGCGTGCTTCACCACGGCCATCTCGATCCCGCATTTGCAAGAAGTCGCGTACTTGCTCATTGTTGGGCCGTCGCGATTCGTAGCGCTGGCCATCGGTAGGACCGCGTCCTCGACCATCGACAGTACGAGGAGTGGAGCCCGAACCGAATCGAGGGTTCGAACTTTCACCACTCGGGCGTCCCGAGCGTGCTCCGTCCACGCGCGATGTGCCGCCGCTTGGCTGAGCACTGCGAAATGTTCTGCCACTGTCCGGAGTTCTTTGAGTAGTATTCGGGGTTCTTTGAATAGATTGAGGAGAACCGCCAAATTCCCGCGACGACTGGCCACCCGAAGGTCGGCTAAACTGTCGCGACGAACCGCTGCCAGGATTCACCGAGCGCGAGGAACGGCTCGACTCGCCCGAGGATCGCATCTGGCTGCTTCCGCTCGATCGGGGAGAACTGATCGAAGACCGAGAGCTTTGAGAAGGCGCTCTGCTCATAGAGCGCGACGACGACCCGCGGTTCGATGAACCGCCGCTGAACGAGCGTTGGCCACCGCCTCCGCCGCCTCCGCCTCGTCCGCGACCTTCGCCACGCTGTGCTAGTGCGTCGCCGCCAACCAACACGGCAGCAAGTAACCCGCCCACTAGGGTCTTGGTTAAGAATCTAGGACTTAACATCGCATTAACCTCCAGGCAATCTGGACGAGTCCTTACGGCCAGACAATGCCTCATTGATCGAGTAATCTTTCTGCTTAAAGCTAATGCGGCTCAATACAACTACCAAGTAAGTCCGTTGCGAAGGGAGCGCAGTGCCGCTTAGCCAAAACTTTGCCTTGCATCAACAAAGCAATGCACGTGCCAAACAATGCGACGGTTTGTCGCAAACCTTTTCCAGTCCGTCAGTTACGTTCGAATGAGTCGTGGAAATAGTATTGGCACGCCCTAAAAGTCCGACGTCAATTCGATTACACCCTGCATTCACATGGAATTCGAATTCCGCAAAACAATAACAACGAACCTCCGTTACAAAAAGCGCTAGGTTCTTGTGTCGCTCCAAGCGAAATTCTGCCATCATGCAACGAGTAGCCTGCTAATCATTCACTGCCCGTTTACCATTTGATCAAAAAAGGACACTTCCTCCGCTCATCCCGTCAAAATAAAACCTTGTTCGCCTTACAAGCTTTGCCCCTTGGCGTTCTTGGCGTGAGGCATTCCAACCACTTAAGCTTTACGCAAAGACGCAAAGGCTTGAAATAGCCCTGACGAGGGTTCGTGCATCAAACCCCTTAGCGGCGGTGCCCACGCCGCTCAACCAGAGCACGGCATATATATCAGCACGTAACCCTAAAAACACACTAACCTCTTGCAGAGGAGCAAGGCGGTTAATGCCCCACTCCCTCCTCGAATATTCTCCATGCTCGATTCGCCCTTGGCGCAACTTGCCGGCTAGATAATGCTCTTCTTTCCGCGATAACTATTGATTTTCAGACACTGCCCGGCTGTTTCACCTCTCCTGCCGCGCGCCTGTCGACCCAAAAGATGGGAGACCCCATGGGGTTCGAAGCCTGGTTTACCCTCATCGTATCGCTAGCGATTGTCGGTTCGCTGCTGCTCAACCTCGGCCCGCCCGACATGATCTTCCTGTTCGGTGCCGCGCTGCTTGCGCTTGCAGGCATCATAACAGGCCACGAAATTATTTCGGCAAACGAAGCCTTTGCCGGTTTCGCCAACGAAGGCATGCTCACCGTCGGCCTCATGTTCGTCATTGCTGCCGCGCTGCAAGAAACAGGCGTACTCGACTTCATGGGAGACCACGTACTGGGGCACATTAAAACACCGCACAAAGCAATTGCTAAACTCTCTGTTGTGCTCCTGCCGATCTCGGCTTTCCTCAACAACACACCGGTCGTCGCCATGTTCATGCCGATCGTCATGAACTGGTGTCGCCGCAACCAGGTTTCGCCGTCGAAGCTGCTTATTCCGCTTTCTTATCTCACGGTATTGGGAGGAACCTGCACGCTCATCGGCACCTCCACCAACCTGGTAGTGCATGGCCTCATGCTGCAAAGCTCCGACCCGCGCATCAACCAAGGCATGACGCTGTTCGAAATTGGCAAGGTGGGCGTGCCGTATGCCATTTTCGGCGTCATTTACATGCTGACGCTCGGCTACAAGCTTCTGCCAGAGCGGAAAGAACTGCTCGAGCAGCTCGGCGAATCGCGACGCGAATACATGGCCGACATGCTGATTCAACCCGGTTGCAAACTCATAGGCCGTAGCGTCGAAGCCGGGGGCCTTCGCAGCTTGCCGGGCCTGTTCCTCATCGAAATCGATCGCGGCGGCGAAATCATCACGCCCGTTCCACCCAATGAAATCCTCGAAGCTAACGACCGGCTCGTGTTCACCGGCGTCGTTAGCAGCGTGGTCGAATTACAAAAAATCCAAGGCCTCGTACCCATTGCCGACCCCGCCTACGAATCCTCTCTTGCGAGCCAGGCCCAACGCCGCATGTGCGAAGCGGTTGTCTCCAACACTTCGCCGCTTATTGGCGAAACGATTCGCGAAGCCGACTTCCGTGCTCGTTACGGTGCCGCCGTCGTGGCCGTGCATCGCGCTGGCAGTCGCGTCGAGCAGAAGGTGGGCGACATTCGCCTCGAACCGGGCGATACGCTCCTGCTCCAAACTCAACCCCACTTCGCCCGCGCACATCGCAACAATCCTGCGTTCTATCTGGTGAGCGATGTCGAACAGTACCACCCCGCACGTCAGCACCGCGCCTGGGTTGCCCTGTTACTCTTCGTCGTGCTGCTCGCACTGATGACCACCGACGCGGTTCCAATCGTCGTGGCCGCCACACTCGTTGCCGGTGGGCTCATCGCCTTCGGCTGCATCTCGCCCGGCGACGCGCGCCGCAGTATCGATTGGCAGGTGCTCGTCACCATCGCCGCGTCTTTTGGCGTGGGCACCGCACTGCACAAATCCGGTGCTGCCGAAGCCGTGGCCGGTTTACTGTTCGAGGTGACCAAATCGATGGGCCCCCTCGGCGCGCTGGCCACGCTTTATTTCATGGGCTCTGTGGTCATGGAAGTGCTCACCAACAATGCCGCGGCCGTGCTGATGTTCCCCATCTGCCTCGCCACTGCCAAGCAATTCGACGCCGACCCGCGCCCATTCGTCATCGCCCTCGCGCTCGCCGCATCAGCCAGCTTCATGACACCCATCGGCTACCAAACCAACATGATGGTCTACGGCCCCGGCGGCTATAAATTCACCGACTTCTTCCGCGTCGGCGCGCTGCTCAACCTCGTCCTCGGCATCATAGCCATCATCCTGATCCCCATCTTTTGGCCGTTCTACTAATACGATGTAAGCACCCTTAGCGGCGGCAACGCCGTCCAACCAGCGAACGGCATAAACAGCACGTAGCGTGGGTGCTTCCGCACCCACGAATTGCGGTTTACCGCGAAGCGGTTCGACTCCAAAGCCCAGAGTCGCCGCGCTCGCGGCGCACTCTGGGTGAGTATTCATAATCAACCCCCTCTACGCCGCAGGCGTTGCACCTAGTTGCACCTAGGTAGCGACTTTGATATCGGGGTGTAACGCCTACGGCGTAACCGATGTGGATGAAATTCCCCTTTACCCAAGGTGCGCGGCTGCGCCGCGACCTTGGGCTGTGGAGTGGAACGCCTTGGGCGTTCCGAGGCCGTAGCTCGTAGCGTGGGCGCTTCCGCACCCACGAATTGCGGCTTGTTCCGAACACATTCTAAATGCTCCGATCTCCATGAACTTCGCCCCAGCGATGCATGGCCATCAATACTGGCTTCAACTTCTTGCCTGAAGGCGTGAGCCAATATTCGACTTTCGGCGGAATCTGCTGGTGAACTTCCCGGTGAAGTACGCCGTCGCTCTCCAGTTCGCGAAGTTGCTTAGCAAGCGTGCGGGCGGAGATGCCGCGGAGCGCCCGCTGCAATTCACCGAACCGCAGGGGACCGTCCATGAGATAGTGGAGCACCATCACTTTCCACTGTCCGCCAAGGACCGCAAGCGTCGTTTCCACCGGACAACCGATGGACTTTTTCGAATTTCGCCGTGCTTTTTTCGTAGCCATCGAGGGTTCCCACTATCCTTGAGGTTACTTGCTTACGATTTCGCCCGTACTTGCCGAACGATGCACCCCGCCGTAAAAGTTTAGTTGTTGTGCATAAGTTTGTCGCCGGTCCATCTTGGTGATTTCGACGGCGGCAAGGATGTGAATTTCTCTTGTTACAAGGAAAACGACCATGGCGAAAGTTGCCAAAGGTATGATCGACCCCGATGACGCCGTCATGCTGCTGATCGATCACCAGAGCGGGCTCTTTCAACTGGTGAAAGACATCGACATGCTCACGTTGCGACAAAATGTGATCGCGCTCGCCAAGGCGGCGCATCTCACCAAGACGCCGACGTTTACCACCGCCTCGGTCCCCGACGGCCCCAACGGTCCGCTCATCCCCGAAATTCACGAGGCGAATCCCGAAGCGGTCTACATTCCGCGCACCGGCCAGATCAACGCCTGGGACAATCCCAAGTGGGTTGAAGCAATTGAAAAAACCGGCCGCAAGTCGCTGATCATCGCCGGAACACTTACAAGCGTCTGCATGGCGTTTCCCACGCTCAGCGCCATCGAGGCCGGCTACAAGGTGTTCAACGTCGTGGACGCCTCCGGAAACTATTCGTCGATGGCGACCGACATCACACTCGCCCGTGTCGTGCAGGCGGGTGCCGTCCCCACCGACACCTTCGCCACGCTTGCCGAACTCATGAATACCTGGAATCGACCAGACGCCATGAAGTTTGCCGAGGTGATGAAGGACCACATCGTGCCGCACTATCGGCTGCTGATGGAAAGCTACGACAAAGCGCAGAGCGTCCAACAGTCGGGCCACGAAACGAAGCTGGATAAGCTTCAACCGGCAGGTAAGTAAGGACCTATCCGAAAATCGTCGGGGACTGTCCCAAATTTGCGGAGTCTTCGGAGCAAATTGGGACTGTCCCCCTTCGGCAGACGGTTTTCCTAAGTGAGTGAGTCTCGTGGCGGCGGCGTATGCCTTCATGCGCCGCCGCTGCATTACGGATTTCGGTGATTTATGATCAAGCGCATTCGCCGTATCGTGCCGAGCCCGCCGCCACACTGGGTCGGCGATGGCTTTCCCGTGCGAAGTCTGTTCTCCTACCGCGAGAGCGAAGAGTTCGACCCCTTTCTTCTTCTCGACTACGCCGGACCGTATGAGTTCGCGCCTGCGGAGGCGACACGCGGTGTCGGCGAGCATCCGCACCGCGGATTCGAAACGGTCACGATCGTCTACCAAGGCGAGTTGGAACACCGCGACTCGTCGGGCGGTCATGGTGCCATCGGGCCGGGAGACGTGCAGTGGATGACGGCCGCGTCCGGAATCGTCCACGAGGAATTCCACAGCGAGCGATTCACCAAGGACGGCGGCGTGTTGGAAATGGCTCAACTGTGGGTCAACCTGCCGGCCGAGGCCAAGAAGTCGTCGCCACGCTATCAAGAGATCGCGGCGGCAACCATCCCGACGGTCCCGCTTCCAAACGGGGCGGGCGAAGCACGCGTCATTGCCGGCGAATTTCGCGGCACGCACGGACCTGCCAGAACAGTGACCGCGTTGTCAGTGGTTGATCTACGTCTAAACGCCGGTCAACCGCTGACGATCTCCGTGCCCGCCGGCCAAACCGCGCTATTGGCGCTTCGTCAGGGGACGATCCTCGTCAACGATACCGATACGGCAAAGCATGTTTGCCTCGTGCAATTTCAGCGCGACGGGTCCGACATTCAAATCCAGGCCGACGTCGACTCCACCGCATTGCTCCTGTACGGAACACCGATCGGCGAGCCTGTCGTTGCCCAGGGGCCATTCGTGATGAACACGCGAGAAGAAATCCACGACTCGATCGTCGCCTACCAAACCGGACAAATGGGCCGCTTGGATTGAAAAGTGCTAAGCAGTTTCAAACCCCGCCCCCACCCCGACGGACTGGTCCGCTTCAGTGACCAGTAGGTCAGGCTTTCCAGCCTGACACCGTGAGGGGAATTAACCACTGAGACACCGAGGACACAGAGTTTTTTGAACCACCAAGACACGAAGGTTGTACAAACAAACCTCTACGGCATTGAAAGACCTTTCTTCCTAGAGAACCAACCCCACGACCTAAAAACGATTGCGCTAGCAAAAGCCCTTCGTGCCTTCGAGTCTTCGTGGTTCAAAACCCCTGCCTCTCTTCTCCCTGCTCCACGCTCTCTGCTCCGTGGTCAAATAATCCCCCGTGGCCGCAAATTCCTACTTGAAAACGCCCACCGAATGTGTATATATGTACACATACCAGATGGCGCCCCAGCTTGTCGCCCCCTTAGCGGCGGCGGCCACGCCGTCCAGCCACAACACGCCATCCATTAACACCCCCACCCCCGCACAACGTTTGCGGCTTAGCACCCCCAATACGTCCCCTCCACTCCCCACCCTTACGACTTACGCCTTACACCTCAAACCCACCCCCCCAAAAAACCTGTCCCCTTCGAAGAAACTTGTCCCCTTCCGAAAAATACGCACATTTCCCCAACCGCTTGCGGCTTAGCGCCCAAACGACGCGCTATCAGCCCCCCCCAACACCAGGAGAACAAGCGTCCCAATAACCAATTTGCAATTTGAATTTTTCACTTTGCACTTTGCAATAAAGCCCCCCCAGCCCCCGATCCCCAGCCCCCACCAATCAATGCTCCACCTCTCTCCGTACAGCCTTCGCTTTGACCACCTCGGGCTTGATCGGCGCCACTTCTGCCGCCGTGGCCGAAGCGCCGCGGCTCGGCTTCCACTCCGGTGCCACCTCAGCCACCACCGGCTTGGCAACGTGTCGTACATTGGCGCGACCAGCCAAGTACACACGCACCGGCTTCCCCTCGCTGCCAAGCGTGGCCGACTGCTTCATGAACAGCACCTTGCGCTGGCCGCCCGCACTACAACCGACAAACACATCGCCGCCACGCCAACCGGCCGGCACGATGAACGTGACCGCCAGTTCGTGAACCCCTTCCAGCGATGTCTGCGACCAGCGCTTCATCTTGAAAAACACTCCCCGACCTTCTGCCGTCGTACCACTCACCACAACCGCATACTTGGGTGGCAACCGATCGAGCTTCTCGGTCGTCACCTCCCCTTTCGACATGCCCGCGTTGATCGTCGGCGTCACGTTCGCCACTTCCGCTCCCAACGGCATCGGCAATGCTCCGCCCAGCGAGCCGTCGATCGCGCGGGCCGATTTCTTAGTCGTCGTCGTTTCGATCGGGTTGGCGATATCGCTGGCCATCTGCGTGCTCGGCTTGAAATCGAACACACGCATGTTGCTGGCCGCGCCGGTTATCTCCACGGTCAGCTCGTCCACCTGATCGAGCGGCACCCCATGAAAACGCACCGAAATTGGCAACACGACCTCGACGAGTCGTTGCGAAGGATAGTGCATCAACCGCTCGTCTGGCGTCACGTCACGGCACTCGGCCGTACGCGCGAAGTCGAATTCCACAAGAGAATCGGCAACCACCAGGGAGGCCGGCGAAGCAACCAAAATCAAGAGCGGCAGCCAAGCCAGGCTGCCATGAGCGAAAGCAGTTTGGAAGAATGCGCGGTGCATTGTCGTTCCCTCCTTGCACAGACAAGTCGACAACAACGGGGTTCAGCTAGCAAATCGCCGAACCTAAGTTCCATCGCCGTTGCAAACTCTCTTACGCGGACGGATGACACTTGGTTTTCGTTGACGGTTCCTCCACGGCAAAATCTATTCAAGTTTTTCAAAACGGTAGCAGTGCATGCGGCCAACGCACTAGCGCCGCGCGTCGCGATACACGGACGCCACGCCAATCTTCAACTGGCCCGTGCCAATCAATTGGTAAGCTGTGCTGTAACTGCCGCGCGTTTCAGACATAGCGATCGGTCCGATCAGGTCGACTTTCGCGACGCGGCATGTATCCGGCTCGATTTCCAGCGGCCCTTCCAATTCAAGTCGCATCTGCGAAGCGCCGCTCGAGGCCGCTTCTACTTCAGCACTGAACAGGGCGACCAAACCATGCGAACGTCGTTCCAGCTTCTCGAGCGTCAATGTGAAATGCGTGATCTCGCCAAATTGCTCGCCCAGGTTGAACACTTTGTCTGCCACTGCCTTCGGCAACTCGACCGATTCGCCAACGCCGATCGATCGGCCAGCCAGGTACTCGGCCAACGGATGTGGTCGGCCAATCATTTCCATATGTTGAGCAACAATTTCATATTCGTTCGAAGGCGGAATCTTCCCCGCAACATCCGTGATCGTAAGATTTCCATTCTCCCCAGGCTCGCGACGACACAAATAAGTCTTACCGGCAACCGGTTGTTGAATTTCTTGATCGGCCAATTCACCCACCTGCCCAGGAGCCGCCGCCTCATTCATCTTCTGCGAAGCCTTCGCGTACCGCACTTCAACCAACACTGCACGGCCATTCTCGACCTCGCCAACCGTAATCGCGCGCTGTTGATCGTTGGTCGTTGTAGTGCGCTTCTTCTCGCCAATTTGGTTCCCCACGCGCGTCGTCGTGGACAGCTTCAATTCCATATCGAGCGTTTGCTCCACGCGATCGCCGGGCAAGGCAGAACGCTTGGAAAACGTGACTCGCTCCGCGCTTTTGCTGGTCGCCGATCGATCGAACGACGCCCGCTGCACGCCAAACTCGCTTCGCGCCGGCGTCTCGGCCGTCACCTGCGATGCCCGAGCCACAACAAACAGGATGCTGGCGAGCGACAGAAACCAATTCGATCGAAACTTGGTAGCCATAGGACCACAACACCGGTTGAGGATACTGAAGTGCCCGCAAAATCGGGCCAGTATGATCGAAACGATTCGCATCGCGGTCAAGTGCGTTCGGGGCGTGCTATCGCCTCATATCCGCGGCCCCAACACGACGATAGCAATTACAAGCCGGTCTAGGTCCGAAGGGTGGCAGTCGCTATAGTCCGCAACCCTCCGCTACCCACCATACTTCCTCTTTCCGCAGTGCCATGCCGACTTTCATCCTCCGCCGTTCCATTGCAACGACGACACTTATCGCAGCAACGGCGCTGCCCGCGGCAGCTCAGCAAATTGCACCCGGCGAACGAATCGTGCCCCAAGCGGTCGGCAACGGCGCTCAGCCGCTACAGCAGTTCCAAAACCCCGCTGCTCGTCCCCAAAATCAATTGCCCGGCCAAGTACCCGTACAGGGCCAGCAACCTGCTCAAGGCCAACCTCTCGCGCAGCCCCAAGTTCCCGTACAACCACCAGCCGGCTTTCAGCTCAACGCCATCGAGCAAGGCATGCTCGACCAGGTCCTCAACGCCTGGCAACAGCAGAGCGCGAAAATCGAACGCTTCCGCTGCGATTTCGAACGATGGGAATACAACGCATTCGGCCCCAAAATAAAAAACGAAGATGCACCGCTTAATAAATGCACGGGCGAGCTCAGCTACAACAAACCCGACCAGGGCAGCTTTCAGATCAAAGAAATTCGCACTTTTAAAACCGAGCCCCAGGCTCCGAGTCAAGACCCTAATGCTCCAGTCAAAGGCGATTGGATATTACAGCCCGAAGCACTTGGCGAACACTGGGTGTGCGATGGCAAATCGATCTTCGAGTATCGCCACCAACAAAAGCAACTCGTGGAGCGACCGCTCCCGCCCCAAATGCAAGGCAGGGCAATTGTCGACGATGGACCGTTGCCATTTCTATTTGGTGCCGAAGCTGAAAAGTTGAAGTCAAAATACTGGATGCGAATCGAAGAGCAACCAAACCAAGCCGAAATTTGGCTTACCGCGTTGCCCCGTTTCCAAGCTCAAGCGGCCGATTATAAACGTATTGAAGTCATTCTCGATCGCACCCATCTCTTGCCCAAAGCAATGCGGGTTACCATGCCCGATAACAGCCTGCACGTTTACATGTTCGACATCAAGAACGCAGCCATCAATCGAGGCTTCGCCATCCTGCAAGGCTGGTTCAGCAAACCAAAGGTGTGGCCAGGCTACAAGCATATCGTCGAACAACCGCCCGCGCCACAACAAGCGGCAAACCCCGCGCCGCCAGAACAGCAAGCCCGCTAACTGTTGAAGAATGCAACAACTAGCGAGCCGGGGCGTCCCCGCCCCCGAGGGCAAGTAGCGATCACACGGGGCCGAGGACGCCCCGGCTCGCTCGGAATTTCAAATGTAAGCACCATTCATGCGCGGTTTGCCAGCACTTCGCGATACACACGATTCACGCCCGCCGCCATCGCGGCATCCGAGAATAGCTCCGCATGGCGACTCCGCGCGCCTCGGCTCAACGCCTCGTAGTCCATCCCGTCGCTCACGATCTCTTCGATCGCGCGCGACAACTGGCTCACGCTACCCGGCTCGACCAACAGCCCCGTTTGCCGATACGCCACCGCATCCGGCACGCCCTCCACGTGCGACGCCACCACGGGAATCCCCGCAGCCATCGCTTCCAAAACCACCATCGGCAACCCCTCGCCGAACAGACTGGGCAACACGAACAAATCAATCTTAGAAAGTTCTCGATTCACGTTGCGGGTAAAGCCGATCCAATCGATCGAGTCGGCCAGCCCTAATCGCTCGGCAAGCGATTGAATGGCGACTTCATAAGCGGGCGTTTCAAAACCGCCGACCGCCCGCAGCCGAACATCGACTCCGCGCGACCGCAGCATGGCCAACGATTCAAGCAGTATCTCGACACCCTTACGCGGCCGGAACAACGCCACCATGCCAAGCGTCCACGTGCCGGTCGGCCGGCCTCGTTCTCCCACTTCGCTAACCACGGGCACACCATTCGGAACGCAAACAATTCGTTCCGGCTGTATGCCGCACGAAATCATGTATTGCCGCAAGCTGGAAGAAACAGCGATCAGCCGATCGGCGTGGCGAACCGCGCTCCATTCCACCATCGCGTTGATTTTATTGATCACGAACCGCGTCGAATCGCGTCCGGCCGGGCTATGCACATGATAGATGAACGGCACACCGGCACGCTTGGCCGCCAATCGACCTACGAGCGCCGTGCGAGGCGTATGGGCATGCACCAGGTCGTATCCGTAGTCATTCACTAGCTCGGCAATGCGATTCACCACGCGCAGGTCAAACCGACCTAGCATCGGCATTTCCACGAGATGTGAATCTTTCGATTCTCGCGCCGCCGGAAACAACTTCGGCTTCACGCACACAAAACCCGCCTCGCAACCAAGATGCGGAAGCTGCAGCGCGAGCAAATCCTGCACTCGCTCGGCACCTGAGTAATGCTCGCCGTTCACGAGGTGCAAAGTGCGGATCGTTTGTAAGTCGTCTAGTTCCTGGTCGTTTGCATCGTTCTGGGAGTCGCCAGACGGGATCATCCCAGGAAAGGGGAGAACGTCCATCGCCGTATTGCCGGCGAGGTTAAAAAGAGTAGACAAGGACATGCTTAGGCCCGTGAATCAAGCAAGACGGCAATCGGTAGGCCTCGAAAAGGCCCGAAACCCTGCCATTTGAACTCTACCACGCGCCGGCGCGCATGTTGCCTTTCTGCAACATTTTCGAGAGGCCGCTTATAACGACTGTATTGAGTATCAGCGAGCCGGGGCGTCCCCGCCCCTGTGTGAAAGCTGCTTGCCCTCGGGGCCGAGGACGGCCCGGCTCGCTATTTTTTCGCGACTTCGTGGTTCAAAAACAATTGCTCATCGTTACGACAGATACTCAGATCAGCAAACCAAGTGTTGTACAATAGTGAAGCCAATCAAGGAGGCTCGCACTCATGGCAGATGATATCCCCATCGCCTCGGAACCCATTCCTCCCGCGGGAACGCGCGTTGCCGCGATCGACGTGGGCTCGAACAGCGTTCGCCTCGTGGTGGCCGAAGTGCTCGCATCCGGCGGCTATCGCGTGCTCGACGAAGAGCGCGAAAACACTCGGCTAGCCACCGCGCTCGTAGCGACAGACCGCCTCGACCCCAAAGCGGCCGACAGTACGATCAACGTGCTCCGCAATTTTCTCTCCATTGCCAACGGCCTGGGTGCAACGCACATTCGCGCGATCGGCACGAGCGCTTTGCGCGATGCCGAGGATGGTCCTGAATTTTGCGTCCGCGTTCGCAAGCAGCTCAAACTCTCTATCGAAGTGATTTCCGCCAACGAAGAAGCTCGCCTCGCTTTTCTTAGCGTGGCGCGTGCGTTCGATATTTCAGGTCGCGAAGTGGCGGTGGCCGATATCGGCGGCGGCAGCACCGAAATCGTGCTGGCTTCGAGCGGCCTCGTCGATCAAGTTTACGAAACACGCCTCGGCGCGGTGCGCGTTACCGAGCAGTGCGGCGTCACGGGCTCGAGTAGCGAAAAACGCGTGGCCAAGCTTCGCGACTACGTGGACCGTGCGCTCAAAAAAGAAATGGGTCGGCCGCCGTTCGTGCCCGACATGCTGTTCGGCACCGGCGGCACTTTCACCGCACTCGCGTCGATCATCATGGCAGGGCAGGGTCAAGCGGGCCAACCCATGTGGGGCTTCCGCGTCACCCGTGCGCAGATTCGCCACCTCGTGGCCGACCTTGCCCACATGACGCTCGAAAAACGCTGCAAGGTGCCCGGCCTTTCGCCACAACGCGCCGACATCATCGTGGCCGGGCTGGCCGTCATCGAACGCATTATGAAGCGGCTTCGTGTCAATGTCGTGCAAGTCCACACCCGCGGCGTACGCGATGGCCTTCTACTCTCCATGGTGGCCGATTTGCAGGCTCAACATGCCAGCCGGAACGGTGCAGCCGCTACGGCACCCAAATCGGTTCCCGCGGAAGAACGGCGCATCGCCGTCGAGGCGTTCGCCAAAAATTGCGGTGTCGATCTTCCTCATGCAAAGCAAGTATCGCGCATCGCCGGCTCCTTGTGGAAACAACTGGCCACCCCTCTCGGCCTGCGAGTCGAAGATCGTGAACTGATCGAGTCGGCCGCTCTTGTAGCAAACGTCGGCTATCTCATCAATTTTGAAGGGCACCATAAACACAGCTACCACCTGATTCTCAACAGCGAACTGCCCGGCTTTGAACGGCGGCAACTCCAAGTTCTTGCCAATGCTGCTCGATACCACCGAGGCAACGCCCCCAAACGCAAACACGAGCAGTTCCGAGAACTTTCCCCCGAAGATCGGGCGCGGGTAAAATCGCTCGCCGCGATCTTGCGGCTTGCCCTGGCGCTCGATCGCACGCATCAACAACATGTGGGCGAGGTTAAAGCCAGCGTTCGCCAAGATGGCGTGTGCATCACGATCGAAGCCCACGGCGACGCGGCGGGAGACTTATGGTCGGCCGAGCGAAAAGTGGAGCTCTTTGAACAGGTGTTCCACCGTAAAGTGAAATTCGCAGCCCAGGGGTCCAACATGGGTCGTTATCGCAAAAGAAGGCGACGCACCCAGGGACAGCAGTGAACTGGCTTTGCCTCAAAATCCCCGCTAAGCCACGAACGGCTGTGATTGCATGGTCGGGGGCAAGTGAACTTGTACCTGGCCTAACCGACGGCATCTTTTACCCCGGTGGATTCGTCGTAAGTAATTAACCAATAAATACTTAGGCCGTTTCTCGCCCATCCGCCCATCGCATGAAAAGACCCTCTAAAGGGTTGACTTATCACCCTCTTAAATTAAATTGAGACTCTGGCGCACGGAACGCGTCGCACGAAACGCCAAGCTGGGTAAGGAACAGAGTGCTCAGTCTTGCATTGGCGCTGCATGAAAGGGAGACAGCTCCCTTTGTGCAAATCCTTTGCATTATTATTTCGCTTTTGTTCCAGCGATGTCCTTCAGGCCCTGGCAATTAAAGCGTTCCGATCCATTGGGGGCTTCTCGGGCAACAAAGAAAGAAGGGAGCAACGCTAATGCTAAGACTCATATCGGTCGTACTAACTCTTGCTTCGCCAGCAAGGGATTCGTTCGCTGCAATTAGCGCGAAGTGGAAATCATCCAACTTCTTGGTTCATCGTGTGCCGCAATGCCACCCTCTGTTCGGCGCGCCCTCTCTAGCTACTGTTCGAGTTGAATCGAGCGCTCCCGGTACAGCTGTGCGAAACGCTCGACGTTGTTAAATTGTGTCGGCGGGATCCCCCCAGCCATTTCAGTCGTCCTCGTGGCATCTCACAAACAGGAAAAAGCCGCTAATGGAAGAACTAGCTGCCCGAGAGCAGCTAAACCCAATCCATCGCAGTTGAAGCAGTTCAGTGCATCGACGTTTTTTTGAATCATGATTTCTTTGGTTCATTTGCCTCGCTGCGTACTTCTGCTTTGGCATTGTTGGACAGCAAGATATGACCCCTATGATGAAACTCGAAACCTGCCCGGCGAACGATCTGGAGAATGCCCAAGACGCCTTCAGCCGCAAACAGCTTATTGGTAATTCCTCCGCGATTGAATCTGTTAAATCCGTGGCAGAAACCGTGGCCTCGCGGCAATGCACCGTGGTCATCCTGGGGGAAACTGGCACCGGCAAGGAGATGGTAGCCAGGTATATTCACACGCAATCGAACCGGTCTGACGCGCCCTTTATTCCAGTCGACTGCTCGACTCTGTCGGACACTTTATTCGCCAGCGAAATGTTCGGGCACACCCGTGGCGCATTCACGGGAGCCGTAAGAGACTCGCTGGGCTTTGTTCGTGCGGCGAATGGCGGCACGCTTTTTCTCGATGAAATCGGCGAACTTCCGTTGCCATTGCAGGCAAAGCTGTTGCGCGTGATTCAGGAACGAAGCGTTGTTCCTGTCGGCGAGTCGCTTCCTCAGCCCGTTGACATTCGGATTATCTGTGCGACTCACCGCGACTTGGCGGCCATGGTTCGGGAAGGCACTTTTCGCGAAGATCTGTACTTCCGATTGAGCGTCGTCGTCACGAATCTGCCACCTCTCCGCGAGCGTACGGGTGACATCGTGCCTTTATCCAACCACTTTCTAAAGCTCCAAGCAGACCTCTACGACGAGCCGCAACGGAAGCTCTCGCCAGCGACTGCTCGCACGCTGGAAAGTTACCTATGGCCTGGCAACGTGCGCGAGCTAAGCAACGCAATGGAGGCTGCCCACGTACTGGCCAAGGGGGAGACAATCGAGCCGACCGATCTCCCGGCGCGCATGCAATCTCACAAACCCAGCAAAGACTCCACGCCAGATTTATGTCTTGTGGAAGTCGAACGTCGCACGATCGCAGAGGCCCTGCGGCGCACTAATTACTGCAAAGCGGCTGCTTGCCGGTTATTAGGAATTAATATCCAGCGACTAAATCGACGCATCGAGCGATTGAAAATTCGAGTGGCTTGATGCTGAGTAGGGGGTGTTGGGACGGGATGAACAGGGTTGGCAGGGCACGGAGAAGAAAGAACTTGAGAACGCTGATCCACGCTAATAATCACTAATCGAGTACCGCCACGCCCCCCTAGTGTTTTGTCCATGGTCATTTGCTGGGTGGCATGCCTTCGCCTTGTGGGCGTAGGCATGCTTACCCGCTACCGCGTGAAAGCATGCCACCCATCAATTCAAGACTGACAGAACACTAGGAATCTCTGAATTTCAATTGACATCAGCGATGATTAGCGTAGATCAGTGTTCTTAGGAACTCTAACAAAGCCGTCTGAGAGAGGGAGACAGTCCCATTTTGCTGCGA
>CAZTWS010000038.1:0-36666 GCA_964618225.1 uncultured Planctomycetaceae bacterium | reverse complement strand
GTGAACAAGTTTCTACCGAATGCTGATAGCTGACACAATATTTCTTACAGGGCCTACGCTAATAAATCAAAAAGCAGAATGAGACCTAAGTAGTGTCTCTTCTTTTATATTTGATATTCGCGACGATTCATGTTCCTATCCTCAGGATTTCTTCTCCGTGCCCTCTGTGTCTCTGTGGTTATTCTGAAAATGGGGAAGTTATTATCGACTCGTTCCTTCATAGTTCTACCCAAATAAAGCAGCAGGTTAGCGGGCCCTCCCGCTTGGGCTGCAGAGCGATTAGGCTGGCGGGATGAGTTCGATTGTTAATATTGCCGCTTATCAGTTCGTGCCGCTTGACGGATTGCAGGAGTTGCGCGCGCGGTTGCTTGAGAAGTGCCGTGTGTGGGAATTACGGGGGACGATTCTTTTAAGTCCCGAGGGGATCAACCTGTTTGTTGCGGGCGGCGAGGCCGAAATTGACCTGCTGCTATCGGAACTGCGAAAGGTGCCCGGTTTAGAACGGCTAACGCCCAAGGTGAGCATTAGCGAATCGCAGCCGTTTCGGCGAATGTTGGTGCGGATCAAACGCGAGATTATCGCGTTCGGCGTGGAGGGTATTGAACCGGGGCGGCAGACTTCGCCCAAGTTAGCGCCTCGCGAGTTGAAGCAATGGCTCGATGAGGGGCGACCGGTAACGTTACTAGACACGCGTAATGAGTACGAAGTGCGCGTGGGCACGTTCGACAACGCGAAGACGCTTGGCATCGATCACTTTCGTGATTTTCCGGCCGCCGTGACAAAGCTGCCGGAGGAGATGAAAGAACAGCCAATCGTGATGTTTTGCACGGGTGGCATTCGTTGCGAAAAGGCTGGCCCGTTCATGGAGCGGGAGGGTTTTCGCCAGATTTTCCAGCTCGACGGCGGTATTTTGAAGTATTTCGAGGAATGCGGCGGCGAGCATTATACGGGCGAGTGCTTCGTGTTCGACCAGCGCGTGGGCGTTGATGCACGGCTGGCCGAGACCGAAATCGAACAGTGTTTCAGGTGCATGTCGCCATTGTCGCTGGGCGATCAGCAAGATGAGCGTTATGTACCCGGGGTGAGCTGCCCGTTCTGTTATGTGACTGATGGGGAGCGACTGCGACAAACTTTGGCCGAGCGACACGCGGCGATCGGTCGAATAACGACACCCTTACCCGGTAGTGTGCCGTACGACCAGGATCGCCCGATGAAGATACCGGCTAAGTGCGAGGGAATGCGACTGGTCGACGCGCTCATTCAAATCCTGCCGCATTTAGGCGCGGAATATTGGGCTGAGAAGTTTGCGAAAGGATTGGTACTGACAAGTGGCGGTGACCCTGCGGATGAAGCCCGGATAGTTCGAGCAGGAGAGCGGTATCTGAATCGCACGCCGGCGTTGGCCGAGCCTGCGGTGAGCGCCGAGATTCGCATATTGCACGAGGATGAGGCAATTGTGGTAGTCGATAAGCCCGCGCCCTTGCCGTTACATCCTTCGGGGCGTTTTCATCGCAATAGTTTGCAATGGATTTTGAATGAAGTTTACGCGCCGCAAAAGTTGCGGCCCGTGCATCGCTTGGATGCCAACACCACCGGCGTGGTTGTGTTTGCAAGAACGCGGCAATACGCGGGTCGGTTGCAGCCATTGTTTGCAATGGGGGAAGTCGAGAAGGTGTACGTGGCACGGATTGCCGGACATCCACCGGAAGATCGCTTTTCGTGCGATGCACCGATCAGCACGGATCGCACCGAGTTTGGCGGGAGGGCCGTGGATGAGCAAGGACTCGCGGCACGCACGGAGTTTCGAGGGCTCTTGCGGCATGAAGATGGAACGTCGCTCGTAGAGGCTCGGCCGTTAACGGGGCGGACGAACCAAATACGAGTGCATTTATGGCATTTGGGCTGGCCGATTGTGGGCGATCAATCGTATTTGGGCAATCACCAGCTTGGGGCGACGCAGACCCACGAATTAGACGCTCCGTCGTTGTGTTTGCATGCTTGGCGGATCGAGTTCAGTCATCCGTTGACGCACGAGCGGGTTACGTTTGAGGCCGAGTTGCCAATGTGGGCGAACGGAGATGTTCCCGCGGTTAATCAGCGATGATTTTGTTGCAAGGGCAGAGGCGGGGAGATTTTTGGGGAAGGTTATGAGAGGAGATTGCCAGCGAGGGAGGTTTTGCGAACACTCGAGGGCGAGGACGCCCCGGCTCGCTGGCGAGAGGCAACAGCATTCGTGGGTTGTGTTTAGCGACGAGATTTTTGAGAGGCGGGGCCTACTCCCCAGCGCTGTTGGAGTTTGCCAAGGCGGTGGTAGGCTTGCTTGGGTTTGAGGTCGGCGTGGAGCAGTCCGCCGTGAGGCCAGAAGTGGCCGGGGCGATCGGTGATATCCCACCAAGTAATGGCCTCGAACTGCGGTTTGCTGTAAACGATCGTGTAAATTGCTTCGAGCCAGTCGGCTTGGGTGGCTTCGCTCCACGGGCCGTGCCACGGGGGCGAAATCGAGTTGGGGCGCATGCTGTTCGGGTCGGCACCCGGGGCCGAGGCAGTGGAAATTTCAGTGATGTGGATCGGTTTGTTGAACTTGGTGAAACGGTCGAGCATGCGCTCGATTTCGAAAAGATCGACACTGGGATAGTAGAGTTGGAGACCTAAGACGTCGAAGTCGACGCCGCCGGCGATGCAGTCGTTGATGTAGCGATAGGGCGACCAGCGGCGCGAGCCATCTGCGTTTGTGTTGCGAGCATACTCGGCCCACATGCAGCAGTTGTTGATAAGGCGTTTGACGCTGGGTGAGCCTTCACGAGCCGCGGCACAAACGACGCGGGTTATTTCAACAATTTGCGGATGCGAGAGTTTCCAAAGATTCGCTTTATCGTGGGCTTCGTTGATGATCTCCGCGTATTTGATGCGGCCATCGTAGCGCCGCATCGTTTGGCGGACGATGCGCTGGTACTCGGGCAGAATTTTTTCGAAAGGCCAATCGCGAATCCATTCGGAGGTTGCGCCCCGAGACATGTAGCAATAGCCAAAGCCCTTGGGTTCGATGCCGCGTTCGAGGCACCAGTTGATCGCGCCATCCATGCGAGCATAATCGATGCGGGCATCGACCGGCTGTTCGGGGCCCCAGACGTACCAACTGGCGGTCGCGAAATTGAAGCGGTTTTTGATTGCTTGCTCAAACGGTTCGCCTAGTTGCGCATAGGGAGCGATGAGCCCGCCGAACAAGAATTCGTGGCGAGGTTTTTCAAGCTGCTCGATGCGATGGCGCGCCATGGCGAGTGTGAGACGTTCGCCGGCGTGAAGACCGGCGGCAAGAGCGGCGTAAGCGGTGCGCGTGTTAGTAATTGGCTGCGCGGAGTTGGTTAGATAAGCCTGAGTTTGTCGGTCGAGCGTGATGCCCATTTGACGAGCGGCCGTGGCGCCTTCTTTCACGCGGCGTGCGCGGGTGGCAGCGGCATCTTGAGCGAAATCGTAGTTGCCGGGACGCGTGTAGCCTTGGCCGTTGTTATCGGCCCAGCAATAAACTTCTCCAAAGCCGGGCACGTTGAGCCGTAGCGAAAGTTGGACAGGCTCTTTAGGCAACTCCACGCGAGCACGCCCTTCGGCGCGGATGATTTGCTGAGGCAGCGGGTCGCCGGCAAGGTCGCGGATGCAAAGTGTGGAAGCTCGCTCTTTGACGAGCGGCTTGCCGTTGGCCTCGGTCATGAGGACACGGATTTGGGCCGGAGTCGTGGCGGTCGCCTCCAGCGATTTAGTGTTGCTTTGGCCGCTGATCGTTAGAGGCGAGAGGAACAAGCCTCCTGTGAACGCGGACCGCGTTAGAAACTCACGTCGATCCATGAAGGTGTTCCTCGAAAATGCCGCCCTCGAGTGCATGGCGAATGCGAGCAACCACTAGTTGCGTGAGCTGTTCGTCTGTCATCGTGGCAATTTCTTGCGGAGTGATGCGGGGACAGATGGCGAGCGTAATGTCTGCAAGGCGGGGAATAACGCGGCCGCGGGGGAGTGCGTCGAACGCGCCGCGAATGGCCACGGGCACGATCGTGGCACCGCTACGTCGCGCGAGCAGGCAAAAGCCCGACATCATCTCATGCATTTTACCATCGGGCGTGCGCGAGCCTTCGGGAAAAACGACGACCGCCTCGTTTTCTTTGAGCAGCTTGAGCGTTGTTTTGATGCCGCCAAGGGCGTTATTGCGGTCGATGGGCACCGCGCCCAGAGCGCGGATCCACCAACTAAACGGCCAAAAGAACAGACCAACCCGGGCGAAGTACTTCAGTTGGCGCGGGCTCGCGACGCCAATGAGCACAGGGTCGAGGTTGCTTTGGTGGTTCGAGGCAATCAGCACGGGCCCCGTCATCGGGATGTTCGACTTGCCCGAGCAGCGGAAGCGAAACAGCGCTTTTGAAATGGCAAAGCAAGGTCCGTAGAGAACGGAGTACCAGAGCCAGGCGGCATAGTTGAGAAAGGCTGTAGAAAGCGGAGGTCGGAGGTCGGAGGTCGGAGGGGCAGCAGTGTTGAGCTTGGTGGTTTGACTGGCACCATTTTCCACGGAACGCGAAACGCTTGCGTCTGGCCGTTTGTTTTCCGCACTCTGCTCTCCGACTATTCCCGCTTCTGAGCTCATTGTCGCGACCTCACGATGCGTTCGAGTTCGGCAATGACTTCCTCTTGAGTGAGGCCATCGGTGCAGACTTCCACGGCGTCGTCGGCGCGTTTAAGGGCACCGACCGTGCGAGAGGCGTCACGCTCGTCGCGTAGTTGTTGGTTCGCGAGCACTTCGTCGAACGGAATATCTTCGCCACGGGTGAGCAGGTCGCGGTGACGCCGCTTGGCGCGCTCGCGCTCATCGGCGGTAAGGAAGATTTTGCACTCGGCATTAGGGAACACGACGGTTCCCTGGTCGCGACCCTCGGTGACCACATCGCCTTGGGCGGCGGCTTCTCGCTGCCAAATAACTAATTGTGTACGAACGGCCGGGTTGTCGGCCGCGTAATGAGTTGAACTAGCAATATTGAACGTGCGGATCGCATCGGTCACGTCGCGGCCTTCGAGCAACACGCGATCACCGCAGAGTTCCACTCGGATCGTTTGCACCAAGCGGTTTAGTTGCTCGGGGGCCGTCATATCGAGGCCGCGTTCGCGCGCGGCAAGTGTGACGGCCCGGTACATGGCACCGGTGTCGAGGAAACGAAAGCCGAGCCGGCGCGCGAGACCGCGTGCCGCACTGCTTTTTCCTGCACCAGCGGGGCCATCGATGGTGACGATCATGGGTGAGAGTCGAGAGTTGAGGGGGTGTGGAGGGCCGGAGTGACTGCAGGGTGTTATTGAAGCGTTTTTCTTAAGTGTTGGGTGGCTGGGGCAATGCCCCAGATTTTTTGGCTCTCTGGGGCGTTGCCCCAGTCACCCAAGTGTTAGCGGATACGGTTAATATCGATCTGTCACCATTCGGCTTCGATTTGCAAGAAGCTGTGGGCCGGGATGCGGAACTCGGCGCGACCATCGAGGATAGATAATACCCCAGTTGGGTTGCCGCGAAAATCGGTGGTGTTCGCTGAAGTAAACGGCTGGAATGCGGTGAGCGAGGTTTGTGTTTCACGCCCTTCGGTTTCCAACAGGCGAACTCGAATGCCGTTACGAGGGGCGGGTAACCTATCGAGATGGGTGACGACGACGTTCTTGGCTCCCAAGTGTAGAAACCAGCCACGCGAAATGGCGGGAGGAGCGGGCATCGTGACTGCGGAAGATTGGCCTGAGGTAAGCAGAGCGAGTGCCGTTCTTGCAGGATAGTTTTCGTCGATCGCGAGCGCAAATTGGAAACGATGCCGTTGCTCGCCCTCGGCGATGAGGATCGTATCAAGCCAATTAGGGCTGGCGCGGCGATGGTAAGGAAGCCCGAGCGAGAAACAAGTGATCGTGCCGAAGCCATCAACGATCTCGACCCACTCGGGCGATTCGATACGTTCGCGGCCCGTTTCGAGGCTCATCCAATGGCTGCCTCGCCGGACGGCGATGGCATCGTCTGCCCAGGCGAGTCGGCTGGCGAAGTAGCAACGCCACAGGTCGCCGTCTGGCGGGTTTTCGGGCGTTAGTTCGACATCGACAAACACGGCCGAAATGCCCCGAGCCACACGCACGCATTGTTGGAAATTGGCCAAAAGGTTGCCAGACGGATCGAGAATGCGGCCTTGCGACTCGATTTGACCGAACAGCGGATCGTTGCTGGTGATTTGCACCGAGTCGGCCACCATTTGCGAATCTTGGCTCGAAGCGATGCGGCCACGGTGGTAAACCAGGCGTTGAGAGAGTCGCGTACCGCGGTCGCGATAGGTTCGTAGCGATTGGATGCCGCCCGTCGTTTCACTGATGGCTACTTCGATGCGCTCGTTACGAAGCGTGCGACCTTCGGCGAGCGGTACTGTTGCGGCGGGGGCTGCGGCGGCACGCGTTGCGAATCCCCAACCGGGGATTTCCGGAATGCAGCAAGGGGATGGCTGAATGGTTCCTGAAGTAGAGGCGGTGCTGGAAGGCGGTATGAAATCGAGCGGGTCTGCAGCGATGAATGAGGTGGTGGAGAAATTCCAAGCGTTGGTGAAAAGGAGTGCGTCTGAGGTGTTGGTTTCTGCCGCTGGCGTGGCACCGACCGTGGCGTTAAGGCCCGAGTTGAGCCGCTCGTAAGTTTTCAGTGTGTCGTTTCGATAGGTATCGGTTTGCGATGAAATCGGGTTGGTACCCAGGTCGGTTCCGGCAGGGGTGGGGTATTCGCGCGAATGGAAGCGAATCCAGTCGTCGGCGTCGCGGGAAACGCGAAAATACTCGTCGAGCGTGACGAGTTTGCCAAGCACCGGTCCGTAGCGAGCGGCCGCTTTGAGGTCGTCGTAGTATTCGATCGAGGTCGACGGCCAACTGGCGAGAAGAATTGTGGCCACGTGGTCGTGGGCGATCGTGTCGCAAATTTTTCCAGCCAGTTTGAGCCAAGTTTCTGGCAGCGAGGCATCGAGTGGTTTGGCCGTGAGAGTCGCAATCGAGTGCCCTTCGTGGCGACCCCACCAGGTTTTTACTTGCTCGCTGCGTGGCAGGCGGCTGCCGTCGAACGCGGTATGCAGTGCGCCGGTGAAACCGGTACCAGTGAGAAGTTCGGGCAGCAAAGGCGAGTAGCAGCTTCGGAAGGTGCCGAAGATTTCGTAGTCGCGGTGCATATGACGCTGGCTCGCGGCTTGAGCGAGGTCGATTTCTCGGAGCCAGGCTTCCGGCGAAGCGCAGCGGGCGACTTGTTCGTGATACGTGCCGCCGACGAGGCAGGCAGTGCCGGCATCGAGCGCTCGTTGTAGCTCGGCGAGCGTTTCGGGATGGTTGGCGGCGAGTGCATCCAACAATTCACCGTGGGCGAGAAGGCTTGTGGGACTGCCGGACGCCAGTTTGGCTCGAAGCGGTTCGCCTAGCGTGGTGGGGGCGAGCAGCGTGAGGTCGATGACGAAGAAATCGACAGCGTAAACGTGGTTGCGAGCATCGGCGAGCAGGTCGAACGCGCGAGCCAGTTCTTCGCGCATGTTGTGTTCGTCGCCGGCGATCGCGGCGCGGGCCGCGGCAACGGTCGCTTCGCTGAACATTTCGGTGTCGAGCACCGTGGAATAATGCATGGCCCGCGTGAGTAGCTCGACTTGCAGGTGCGTATGGCCGAGGGCGAGGAAGTCGCCGACGAATTCGGGCCGCACGGATTTTTGATCGAGGCCGGTTGCCGCGAGGATCGCCGCGATGGTTTCCGCCCGACAGGGGGCGGCATCCACAGGGGGCGGGTTCACGGAATTGGTCGCCCGCATTCGATCGGCCCAGTCGGCCGACATGCGAAGTCGGCTTGTCTCGGGCCGAACAAGTAGCTCTCCCTGGAACTCGATGGGGTCGGGCAGATCGTCGGACGGTCGCCAAGTGGGGATCGTGCCGATCGCATCGATGAGAAGGGGGTGCCAGAGGCCCGTCCAAGCGGCCAATAGCTCGGCTGCCCGGTCGCCGGCGAGGTGCGACGGGAAGTCGTCGAGACGATGGCAAGGCAGGATGACAGACGCGCGGCGCAGTGGCATGGTCGTAACATCTTATAATGCCGGGTTTTAAGGCGGTAGGGACTATTAGGAGGGGGAGGAGCGAGGAGTTAGGAACGAGGAGTGGAGCGAGTAAGGAATTGGGGCCAGGGCTGTGGGCAATAAGGATTGCCGTGCGGCATGCTATCCAAAGCTAAATGCAGGAGTAGAATAGGAAATATCGGTCGGGGCGAATTATTTGTCGTGGCCGGGGCCAGCTCTTCAGCGGAAATGCTGGTTTCGCTGGCGGTGTGTGCATACATTTTTCATAGAAGAGGCGTTGTGTGCCGTGGGTGGTCGCAACGCATTACGGACTCATCGACTGAAGCCGACGCCGGGCAAATTTCTTGGCGTAGCGTCGTGCGACGTGTGGCAATCACGGAATAGAGGTTCTCGGCATGGCGAACTCGAACGCCGTTTGGGGCATTGATATTGGCCAATGCGCTTTGAAAGCGCTGCGTTGCCGTCCGCACGAAAAGGACGAGGGGCGGCTAGTTGTCGAAGCATTCGACTATATCGAATACCCAAAGATCCTTACTCAGCCAGAAGCGAATCGCGAGGAATTGATCCGCGAGGCTTTGCAGCAATTCGTCTCGCGCAACGAAGTGGCAGGCGACAGCGTGGCGATTGCGGTTCCTGGCCAGAGCGGTTTGGCGAGATTCATCAAGCTGCCGCCGGTAGAACGCAAGAAGATTCCGGACATTGTAAAGTACGAAGCGCGTCAGCAGATTCCGTTCGCGCTCGAAGACGTGGTTTGGGATTACCAGCCGCTCATTGGCAGCGAAGAGGAAGGTTACGCGCTCGAGACGGAGGTGGGCCTGTTCGCGATGAAACGCGACCAAGTGGCGCGGGCGCTCAGGCCGCTCGAGGAAGCGGGCATTCCGGTCGATATCATCCAGCTTGCTCCGCTGTCGATTTACAACTTCATGTGTTTCGATCGGCTGCAGGTTGACGGGCCGTATGATCCGGCCAATCCGCCGCAATCGACCGTAATTATTTCACTGGGCACGGATACGACCGACCTCGTGATTACGAACGGCTACCGCGTGTGGCAGCGTAGCATTCCGATCGGCGGAAACCACTTTACCAAAGCGCTTACGAAGGAACTCAAGCTCACGTTCGCCAAAGCGGAGCATTTGAAGCGGAACGCGATGAAGGCCGAGAACCCGAAAGCGGTGTTCCAAGCCATGCGGCCCGTTTTCAGCGATCTGGTGGCTGAAATTCAGCGTTCGATCGGTTTCTTCACGAGCAATAACCGCAACGCCAAGCTGGGCGATATGGTGGCGCTCGGGAACCCGATGAAGCTGCCTGGCCTGCAGCGTTTCTTGTCGCAAAACCTCGACCAGGAAGTGAAGTTGATCGACAACTTCAACAACCTGGTGACGGGTAGCAATGCTGGCCCGCAGTACAAAGAAAACCAGCTTACGTTCGGCGTTGCCTATGGTTTGTGCGTGCAGGCGTTGGGGCGATCGCAGTTGCGAACCAACTTGTTGCCGGAAGAGATCGTCACCACGCGGCTTATCAAAGCCAAAAAGCCTTGGGCGGTGGCGGCGGCTGCGGTGCTGTTGTTCGGGTTGGGCGTGAACTACTTCATGCACTATTCCGCGCTAAAGACAGCCGATGTAGAAAATCCGGCCATGGTGCAGCAGCTTACCGCGGCGGCGAGCGTGAAGTCGAAAGCGGACGGATTTGAAAGCACACACACCGCGCTTACCACGCAATTCGATGAATTGTTGAAGATTGCCGAAAACCTGCAGAGCAATGTGGACGGCCGGCTGTTGTGGTTGGAAATGCTCAAAGCGGTTGATACCGCGTTGCCCAAAGACGAACGTCCCGCGGACCAGCGGAAAGAAACGGTTGAGGACATCGCAAAAAGGCCCGAGTTGCACATCGAATCGCTCGATTGCGAGTACATGGCCGATTTAACACCGTGGCGCACTTCGATCCAGCGGTATTACGTATCGGCGGCGTCGAAGAAGAAGGTAACCGAGGCGGATTTGCCGCCGGAAGCAGAAACACTGGCCGAGGGTGAAGAGGCCGCGGAAGGTGATGCGGCAGCACCGGCTGAGGGTGCCGAAGCACCACCTGTGGATGCAACCGCTGAAATGCCAACCGACGTGCCTCCAGCCGATCCGGCGCTAGAGGGTGCGGTCGATCCTGCGACCGGTTTGCCAGTGGAAGGTGCTGCTGGTGGAGCCGAGGATACGGCGCAGGGCGGTTGGGTGATCCAGATGGTGGGCCACCATTTTCATAATTCGATCGTCGATCAGAACATCGATGTGGGCGATGAGGCCACTCAGTTCGTATTGAATACGTTCTGTAAGAATTTGGAAACGGCCGAGGTGATGCTGCCCGATGGTCCCAATGGCGACTTGGTGCCGGTGAAAATATCGGACTTGGGCATCAAGTATCCCACGATCGTGTGGCGTAAAAAGGTGCAAGGTGTCGATTACCGAGCTGAATCGGAGGAAGAATTTGCCCAACGCACCGCGGCGTTAACCACCGGGCAGCCTGGGGCTCCCGCGCCTCCACCAGGTGCGCAACCGGTCGATCCTTCGACCCTTGTGCCGAAGACTCATCGCCTGCGTCGTTACGACTTTATCGTTCAGTTCATGTGGCAGCCGACGCCCAGGTCGACTCGCTTAGAGAAGAAGAATAACCCAGGCGGTACGACGGCCGAGGGAGCCGACACGGCCGCGATCAGCGGAGAGGCAACGCCAGCCGGCTAGGATTAGGAACTACCGATTATGGATCAAGTACGCAAAGCTCTTGTTTGGCTGAAGAAGTACCATTTTTGGGTGCTTTGTGGCGTGGTTGCGCTGTTCGGCCCGTTGTTTTGGAAGCTCGGTGCCGGTGCGCTCGATAAGCAATTTGTCGAAAACAAGAGCAAGATCGAAGGCGCGAAGTCGACCGTAAGCAGTGTGATGAGCGATTCGTTCCATCCGAATCCAGGTATCGCGGAACGACAAACGGAACAAACCAACCTGCTGGCTGCCGACGTGGCGAAGATATGGGAGCAGCTTTACGCCCGGCAGAGCGAGAACGTGCTGAAATGGCCGGCCGTGCTTACGAAGCGTTTTCATGAAGCGGTCGAAAAGCTGCCGTTCGGCGGAGAAATTTCGGACGAATTGCGAGAAAACTACCAAAACTACATTACCAACCACTTCAAAAAGCTGCCGGAAAAGATCGGCGCTCGGCCGATCGATGAATCGACTGCCGCTGGGATGAGCGGTGGCTTTTCGGAGTTTGGTGGTGGCATGGCAATGAGCGCCCCCGGCGAAATGGAGGACGATGGCAACTACATCTGCGAATGGTTGCCGGCCGACCAGGCAGCCGTTCGGGCCGAACTCGAGTTCCCGCAAATTCCCTCTTCGTTGCGAGTGTGGTGTACGCAGGAAAACCTGTGGGTGTATCACACGATGCTGGACGTGATCAAAAACACCAACGAAGCGGCCCACGCCACGCGACGTTCCAATGCGGCGGTCCGCGGAATTTATGCTTTGCAGGTTGGGCAACCGGCGGCAGAGTTTAGCCGCACTCCTGGTCGAATCTACAAGTTACCGAGCGCGGCAGCCGGTGGTGAAGGTGCCGGTTTTACCGACGAGTTCGCACCGCCGACCGAGCCCGCGGAAGGTGGAGAATTTTCGGAGGGAAGCGAATTCACCAGCGGTTTGGCTGACGGCAGCACCGGTGAGATGGCACCCGAACAGGAAGCAGCTCACCTATTAAGGAAACGATACCTCGGTGAAGACGGCAAGCCGATTACGACGGCACCGGTGATGAGTGGCGGCGCGGCGGCCGACCCCACCGCGCCCCCCGATGCGGCAGCCGATTCGGCCACGCCGACCGTCGATATGACACCCTACGGCAAGGAATATAAACGGCTGCCGATCCGAATGGTCTTGGAGATGGACCAACGCTATCTGCCTCGGTTGATTGCCGAGTGTGCGATTCGCCCGCTGCAAATCGAAGTGCAGGAAGTGCGAATCAACGCCAAAGACTTACTGAGCGGTGCCGGTGGTATGGGCGGTGGCTTTTCGGAGTTCAGTGGTGGCATGGGAGGCGCTGCGAACTTGATCCCCGACCTCACAGGACTGCAAGAGTTTAATCCGCATCCGGAGATTGTGACGGTCGCGATCCAAGGTGTAATTTACATCTTCACGAAGCCCAACATGGAATTGTTGAAGCCATCGGAAACCGCCACAGACGGTGGTTCCGTGGCCGCTGTGCAATAGTCAGCAGCTTATAGCTTTAGCGGAAGTCGATTACGAACCAACGAACGAGCCTCGAATTGGTGGAATTGTCATGGCAGCAAACCTAAAAGGACTAGGTGGTATCAAAGGCTTGGCACTGCGCCACGGTGAGAAGATTGCCATTGGCGGGGCCGCACTGCTTGCGCTGTGGTTTATTTACTCATCGTTCAGTTTGCCGTCGTTAGACAGCAATTACCAGGCAGACAAACTGGCCAGCGAGATCAGCGCCACGAATCGGGCGATCGACGAATCGCGTTGGCCCGATGGTCCGGACTCACCGGGCTTTGAAGATATTCGTAAGGTGAATGGATCGGTTGCCAAGAATGCAAATTTCGCGGTAGATGCCGACAAGTACGCAATTCGCGGTATCGATACCCGGGTGGTTGCTCCCACGGTGCGACGTACCGATCCGGTCGTACTCAACGCGGTTGATGTGAAGGTGTATGGCAATGCGGGGCTTCTGGCGTTTCGGGATGAAAACACGGCGGCCGAGCAAGAACGTCGGCGACGTTTGAAAGAAGAGGATCAGCAAAAGAAGCAGCAGGAGATGCAAAAAAGACAATCGACGGATCAGGCAAATCAAGAAGGCGGCAACCGCCGTAACCGTCGTAATGCCGACAATGAATTCGGCATGGACATGGCTGCTGACCCCGACCACCCGAATCGTCGCATGGTGGAAGGAATTGGTAACGCCATGGTGGGCGTGCCTCTGCAAGGCGGCGAACGGCTCGATTCGGCATACTGGGCCACGATCGTTGCCAAGGTGCCGATCCGCGAACAGCTCAAGTTGTTCCAGGACGCATTCCAAAATGCCCGCGGATTCGATGCGACGCGCGACTTTCCGCAGTACGTGGGTTTCATCGTCGATCGGCAGGACGTTGTGGCCGGTAAACCTGTAGGGAATTGGACGCGTGTGGGGGTTCTGGATGGTCAGCAAAAATACAAGAATCAACCGATCAGCAAATTCGTGAATGTGGATACAGTGACCAAGCTCGGCGAACGTGCCAGTGCCGAATGGGCTGGTGCCTCGATGGAACCGGTGGATTCGCGATGGACCGATATGCTGCTGACGATGCCGCTGCCGCCGCTAGTGGGGCGTAACTTTGCGGAGGACGCAACGCATCCGGATATCCCGCTTGCCGTGAACGCGCCGCCCCTGGAAGAGGAAGTGCTCGTGCAACCGGACTCGGCCCCCGCGCAGCCGGCGGGTGCTGCGGACGATGATTCCTTCAGCGCGGGTACCGCGGCGGGGCCACAACAGCCAATGGGTGGCTTCATGCCGGCCCGGTCACCAATGGGCAGGTTTGGCGGGATGTCGGAATTTGCCGGTGGGCCTGGCGGCCGATTCGGTGGCGGCGAATTCGGTCCTATGAGCAGAGGCATGGGCGGCCCAGAAGGCGGTGGTTATGGCGGTGGTGGCGGTATCGCCAGCGGTCAACGCACCACGTTGCCGCGCGGTGTCGATTTCTTACTGCTGCGGTTCTTCGACTTCAGTGTGGAACCAGGCAAGGAATATCAATATCGAGTGAAGATCGTGCTGAACGATCCGAATGCAATGCTCCCCTTGAATGCGGGCGTTCTGGCTAACGAAGTGGTCGATCGCCGAAGCAAGGAAATAGCCAATGCGAAAGCCAAGGGGACAACCGCACCTTATTTCCGATTGGCCGAGGACTGGACCCAAAGCGGCACCGTGGGCATACCAACCACCGGTGGGCTTGTGCATGTTGCCGAGGCTCGTTTGCCCTCGCCGAAAGTTCACAACGATGAACCCGCGGTCAAGGTGTTTGCTGAAACATTCGATATTGATCCGGCCGACAAGTCGGCAATCCACGTGGCTCGCGAACGCGAATTTCGTCGCGGCGAAGTCGTGAATATCCGCGAAAAGGGCATGCGCTATGCCGGCGAAAACGACCGCTGGATAGACACCATGGATAATTACGCACTCAACACGGGTTTCACGGTTCTCGATGTCGAGGGTGGCGACAAGATCGGAAAATTGACCGCGCCGACCCGCGTGCTATTCATGGACGGTGCCGGTAATTTGCGATTGCGCGATGAAGTGACCGACAAGCGGAATGTAACCTACTTACGCACCGTGTTCAGCGAAGATAAACGCAAGCCTCGTACAGATCAGCCTGGTGGCGAATTCGGCGGCCCGCGAGGCACCCGGTAAGGAATAACTCAAAAACAATTTCGCCAGATGGGATTCACCACAGAGGCACGGAGAACACAGAGATCAGATAAGAGTTTTTGAACCACGAAGGCACAAAGGCACCAAGAAGAATTACTGATTTAGGATTCAGGATGGTGGATGCAGGGAGCAGGGCCAAGGCATTCAGTAAATACTCTGCCCCCTGTATTCACTATATCCCGCATCCTACAAATTCTTTGTGCCTTCGAGCCTTCGTGGTTCAATTAAACTCCGCCTTCTCTGCTCCTTGCTCCACGCTCCCTGCTTCATCCTCCGATTGAGGCGTTTCTTAGACTCGAGTGCTGCTCGAAGCCATGTGCTGAATTCTTCGTTGAATGCCTGGGCGCGTGCCACACGGAGAGATACGAGATGCACTGTTGCAGTGCATGCTCTGCTGCCATGGCCTCTTGTTGATGCGATCTGCCAATGCACGAATGGTAAATTGATTTCTGTGCCGGCAGATGAATTCGCCTGTTTTTTAGGGCTATTTGAATGTTTGCATCGCTGCGTTCCGCGGCGTTCACTCGCGTGGGCTACCCCCACCACGCTGCCATTGCATGGTGTTCAGATTTCTTTGATTGTGGTTAAAGTGCCCTTGACCCTCTTTGTAGGCGGCGGTAATTTTCCGCTCCTCATCTGCCAGGAACTGGCTGCCACTCGGCAATTGACCTATTGATTGAGAATTTTCCGGTTCTCCCGGGTCGCGGACTGTTCCACTTGATTTCACACTCGACGCGTTCCGACGCAAATCGCTTTTAAGAGATGAATGCGAATAGCCAAGGAATGCCGCGTCCCGAAATGCACGGGATGATTTGTTGGCGAGCACCACGTGCCGCCAGAAGGAGAAGCGAGTTGAGCGCTACATACATGCGAACGAAGTTGTTGGTTGCGAGCACATTATTCGCTGCGCTCTGGGTTACGAACCACGGTCTAGCGGCACCCGGCAGCGGCATGTCGACCGCCCCGGGGCAACCAACCGTCCTCAAGCCCATGAGCCGCGAAGACGTGGCGTTGATCTTGAAGCAGGCACAAAGCGCGATTGCCAACGGCAAATACGAGGATGCCGAAAAGCTGATCGCTCGTGCCGAGAATGCACGCATCACGTACTCGATGTTCCACATGGGGCCGACGCCCGTCACGGTGCGCCGCGAGTTAGACAAGGCTCGCCGCACGGGCGGCAACGTGCAAGCCGCTGGCGGCCAGGGCCGCAATTTCGCTCCCATGAATTTGTTCGGTCGTGATACGGCTTCCCAGGCAAAGGAAGATCCGTTTGCCGCTCGTTCGCGCAGTGCGGCAGTCGGCGGCGAGACCCGCTCGAACCTGGATGCGAATCTTGGTGCTGCAACCCCCGATGATTTACCAGTCGAAGAAGGGCTGCCGGCTCAGCAGCAGCCGCAACGTTTGCCCACACCAAACCGTATTGATAATCCGTTCGCGAAGTCTTCGGAGAATGAAGTTGCTCCGGTTCGTTACGATGCGGCCATGGCGGAAGATGGCGGCGTTCGACAAGCCAGTCATGAAGAAACGGCAGACGTTGCCGCGGCACTTTCCGCAACGCAACGCGGTGCGGCACCTACGGAGCCCTCCCGTTATGCACAAACGCCAGCGGTAAGCGACAATGCCGTGAGGAATGCGCAGTTTGCGGAAGAAGCGCCATTGCCGCCGCCAGTGAACACAATAGGCTCACCGGCGTCCGGAGGATTGTCTGCTCCGTCGTTTGATGCGCCGCTGGGTGAGCCGGCACAGGCCGCGTTTCCGAACAACGGAAGCACGGCTGTGACACCTCCAGGTTCGCTACTCGATACGGCGGATGATGCTCAGCAACTTTTAGCACGCCAGATTTCAGCCGAGGTTGCCAAACGGCAATCCGAAGCGAAGCGTATGCACACGCAAGATCCGGAACGCGCCATCGAGATTCTCAACGAAACCCAGCAATTGGTGAAAGACTCCAAGCTTCCCGATTCGGCCAAGCGCGAGTTGCTGACCCGGATCGACATCACTTTGAAGTCGACCGAGAAGTTCGCAAAAGGGCACGGTGCGGATATCAGCCTCGAAAAGGAAAATGCCAGAATTCGAGCTGAAATCGATCGCGAACGCGAAGTCGCGTTGAAAATCAAGCAGCAAATTGCCGAGGGCATTGCCGAATACAACAAGTTGGTCGACGAACACCGATTTGCCGAGGCGGAAATCGTGGCTCGCCGAATCTACGAACTTGACCCGAACGATGTTACCACTCGACAAGTGTTGACCACGGCCAAGTTCTTGCGTCGAGAAATGCTGAACCGCGATATCAGCATGGCCCGTGAGGACGGTAACCAGCGAGCCTTCACGGATGTAGAACGAGCAGGCATTATCAATGTGGGTGACGAGCACCCGCTCGTGTTCGATCCGAAGCATTGGGATCAGTTTGCCAAGAAGCGAGTCGGTAAAGACCGCACGCGCCGCCGTACGGAGCGCGAGTTGGAGATCGAGCGAAAGCTCAAGATGCCAGTGCAGTTGCGTTATGAAGACGCACCCCTGAGCCAGGTGGTCGATGAATTATCGAAAATTGCCGGCATCAACATCTATCTAGATCCTCGCGGTTTGGGGCAAGAGGGCTACACCAGCGACACCACGGTCGATTTGCCGCTCAACCGGGAAATTTCCTTGGAGAGCGCTCTCAACCTGATTCTGAGACCCCTGCATTTGAGCTACGTTGTTCAAGACGATGTGCTCAAAATCACAAGTGAGCAAATTGCTGCCGGCGATATTTACCAAGTGACTTACAACGTTGCCGACCTCGTAATTCCAATTCCGAACTTCGTGCCAAGCAATAACATTGGCTTGCAAGGCCTGATTAACGACTCGATGGCGGCAGCGTCGGCCGGACAGCGCATGCTCAACGGCGGCCCCGCGGTTCTTGTTAACAACACGACCCCGAATCAAGCCGGGCCGAACAACCAAGTGTTGGCTCAACAATTTGGTGCCGGCCCGACAGGCATGAGTCCATCGACGGTGCCGATTGGTGCGGGACCAGGCGGCATGGGTGCCGGTGCGAATGCCGACTTCGATTCGCTGATCGACCTCATCGTTTCGACCGTGTCGACCGAGACTTGGGCCGAAAACGGCGGCGGCGAGGCCGAAATCCGACCTTTCCCCACGAACCTGAGCCTGGTCATCAGCCAGACTCAGGCGGTTCACGAAGAAATTGCCGACCTGCTCGAGCAGCTTCGCAAGCTCCAGGATTTGCAAGTTACGATCGAAGTGCGGTTTATCCGCCTTAACGACAGCTTCTTCGAGCGTATCGGTATCGACTTCGATATGGACGTGAACAACAACGGTTACAACGGTAACCCGGCCACTTCGACTCTGCAACCTTTCGGTACGCAGAGCAACACGGTGGGCGTGGTACGTCCGGCCGTGGGCGACCTGCCGGTGTTCACCAACGACCTCGATATTCCGTTTCGTCAGGATAGCTTCAATGCCACACAGGTGTTGCCATTCGGCGGCCCCGTACAAGGCGGTTTGAACTTCGGTTTTGCGATTCTGAGCGATATCGAGGCCTACTTCCTCATCGAAGCGGCTCAAGGCGATCAGCGTACCAACGTGCTGAACGCACCGAAGGTGACGCTGTTCAACGGCCAGCAAGCGTTCGTTGCCGATGCCACATCGCGGCCGTTCGTCGTGGGTGTGATTCCGGTGGTCGGTGAGTTCGCCGCGGCTCAGCAGCCGGTTATCGTCGTGCTCAACGAAGGCACCATGATGACGATCCAAGCTGTGGTGTCGGAAGACCGGCGCTATGTGCGTATGACCATCGTGCCGTTCTTCACGCAGATCGGCGACGTGGACACGTTCACATTTGAAGGATCTACCTCGTCCTCTTCCAGCTCCAGCAGCTCGAACGACGATAATGACGAGAGTGAAAGTAACCAGCAAGTTCGTAGCGGTGTTACGGTGCAGTTGCCATCGTTCTCTTTCGTGTCGGTGGTGACGACTGTGAGCGTGCCCGACGGCGGCACGGTGCTCCTGGGCGGTATCAAGCGGCTCTCCGAAGGTCGTAACGAGTTTGGTGTGCCGCTCCTCTCGAAGGTGCCGTATATCAATCGTTTGTTCCGCAACGTGTCGATCGGCCGCGAGACAGACAGCCTGATGATGATGGTCACCCCACGCATTATCATCCAGGAAGAAGAGGAAGAACGGCTAGGTATGCGAATTCCGTAAACCTGGCGTACGATAACGTGATACTCTACAAGCGAGGGGCGGCCTCAAGTCCGCCTCTCGCTTTTTTCGGTAGTGGGTTGGTTTAATGTAGTCATCTCGCTCCGCAAGATGAATCTCCGCTCGCGGAGCGAGCGGCCTACACTTTTTTGGCAAAGTCACCCACTACCCTTTTTTCGTTGAAGTTGCTTTGTGGGAAAGCATGCTGTAGGAGGCCTCTCCGAGGCCGATTACGTGTATTACTTGAAAGCGGTATCGGCGTCGGAGACGCTTCCTATATCTGTCTCCGTGATAAGAAAATTCCTTAGGAGCGTCTATGAACTCAGTCGCACGACGGTGGATTGCGTTGGGAGCACTGCTGGGTGCGCTCGGCGTGGGTTTCGGAGCATTTGGTGCCCACGGGTTGCCAGGCTTTTTAGAACAATTGGGATATACGGGGAACGATTTGACGCGGCGAACCGACATCTTTGAAACCGCGATTCGTTACCAGTTGGTTCATGCCGTTGCGCTAGTGGCGGTTGGCCTAGCCCTGGAGATGCGGGCGGTTGCCGCTTGGCGATTTGCGGCCTGGGCATTTTTTGTGGGCGTGCTGATCTTTAGTGGCCTGTTGAAGGTGCTCGCCGTTGCGGGCCCGTCTTGGAATTGGCTCGGTGCGATCGTTCCGATCGGCGGCGTGTTGATGATCGTCGGCTGGGTAGCGGTGATGGTGGGCGCGGTGAAGGAGTAGGGCTTCGCGCAGCTCCAGGCCGGTAGGGAATTGAAAAATAGAGGGGGAGACAAGGAGAGGGGGAGACTCAGTGGAAGCACCTTCACTGAATCTCCCCCTCTCCCCCTCTTTTCGTTCCCCCTCTTCTTCAAACGGCTGCCGTTTCAAGCTGCTGTGCAAGTCGCTTTCGAGCAACGTGCAAGCGTCGCTTGATCGTGCCGATCGGCGCTTCGAACGACTCGCTCATTTGCGAGAGCGATTCGCCCCGGACGTAGAACGCTTCCAGCGTATCCCGATCGAGCTCACCCAAGCGAGCCAGCCCGCCACGGACCTGAATAGCCCGTTCTTGGGCCAGCGCGGCATCCAGCGGTGTGTTCGACTCGAAGCAGGTCGAGTCGAGCATTTGCGGCTCGGTGGCGATCGTCGGTGCTCGGCGGACCTGCCGATTGATGGCCATCCGCACGGTGATCGACCGCAACCAGCCACCGAACGCGGCAGGCACTTTAAGCTGCTCGATCTTTTGCATGGCCTTCACGAGCACTTCCTGGCAAAGCTCTTGAGCCTCGCTGTGGTCGCCAAGGCGTCGTAATGCGATGGAGAAAACCATCGGCTCGAACCGTTGAGCCAGTTCACCGAACGCCTCGCGGTCGCCACCCTGGGCGGCCTCGACGAGGAATTCGAGTGTGCTAGCTTCGTCCTCAGTTTCGTTTTCGCAAAGTAAGGCGGTCATCGTTCTCTCATATCTCGAAGCGTGGCTTGGTTTTGTCTGACGAAGCCGATTCGTGCGCGATATCGGCTGAAGACTACAAGCCCGGGCAAGTTTGCGATGCGAATGCGTAAACGCAACGGCATCGCGACACGCGGGCCTCGCTCAGTCGGCGGCAGAAACTTTTACTGATCTTGTTGGCCGCTCTGCGGCCTTCGATCAGCAGTCGCCGACTGTGCCGGGTACTACTACGACGCCCGGCATCCAGCGAGATACTCGCTGGGAGCGACTTGCCGCGTAACTCGGGCACATCGCCGTTGCGGGCGTCATCCCGGCGGGCGTACGCCATAGCGAACGCCAATCGCGACAACGCAAAGAGAAGCTGCGCGTAAACATTGATAGGTGTTTGCGCAGCGTCCGACGATGCATGTCACCGACGACAATCGCTTGGCCATTGGTATTGGTGCCAAGAATCGCGTTGATGATTTGATTGAATTGCATCGTTTCCTCGCTGCGCATCGCGCCGCTTGAAAGAGAACTTACAGAAAATATGTGGTTCCCGTGAGTCACAGGACCGCTGGTCGACAATTGGCCAGCTTATCCCAAGCTTCTCATGGGGGCCGGAGAGAGTCAAGCGAACTGCCATTGCCGGATGATGGCCAGAGCAGTCCCGCTAGCGAATTCGCTTCGGACACTCCCTAGACATAGGCGTCGGACACCAGGTTCGCGGCAATCTCGGAAAAATCGAAAAAAGTAGAAGCTGCGTGAAATCGCGGCGTTTCAAGGCCGGGGAATCACAGCACACCAGCTTGTTTTTGCGCCTTTTCGTGCCTTTTTGCGGCCATTTTTCAATGAAACCGCGAGATTTTGGCCACCAAAAGGCGCGGAAAGCCGTGAAAATAACAAGCAAAGGGATCGGCATGCTGGGCGAAAACGCACCCGGCAGCGGTGAACGCCTTAGATTTGGAAGTCGTAATGTTCGGGATTGAAGAGTTTGTCGAGTTCGTGGTCTTCGACGGCCCGATTTTTGGCGGCTTGGTAAATATCCGCTATTTTTACCGTTGTAGGCGGTGATTGGACCGCGGCTTGGTTCGCTTGGGCCACTGCTAGCAGAATGGCGTTAATCGGTGGCGCACCGAGGTTTGCCATGGCTGGGTTCACTTGATTGCTAAACATGACGGGGCCTCGCTAGCAGCACAAGCGTTTCGGAATTGTGCTACTCGTGGCATCGGCGAATGCGTCGGGGCGGATCGCCTGAATTCATGCTCGGCCTAGCAATCGATTTATGTGTTTCGAGGCGAGTAACCGAAAAAGATCGCGTATCTTGCCTAAGTTCTTGTCCGCCCTCTGGTCTAAATTCCAATAGTTGCGGTGCATACATGGCACGCCGGAAAAACTTCCTTGGGGACGCGAAGGCCGGCAGCACTGATTTCACCGCAAGCTGAGATTGACCATTTCTTGACTTTAGGAATAAAACGTTTAACAGCGCTAACCCGAGGTTCCCGGGAGGCCCATGATTTTCTCTGAGTGGCGACTCTGACTGGACCTCCGGAAGTTTCGCAAAAATTGCCGATCGCTAGCAGACCTGTGGCTTTCCTGAAGGAAGCGCTGCTTCCCTCCCACGATCCTTCGCTTCGTTCGGCCTTTTTGGAAGGAGTCTGCATTATGTCTTCTGCAACTTTGTTGGAACGTGGTTCGTCGTGCGTTGCTCCGTTCTCGGCCCCGGGCTCGCAGGTTGGGTCGATCCCGGCCGGTTCGCCTGCCGCCGCGAATTGGTGTGTTCTGCCGCGCTGCACCATCGAATTCGAAAAGACCTCGACCGGCTGCAAGATTTATTGCCGCTGCGAAGACGAAGTCGCCTGCGGCACGCTGCAGAACCTTTGCCGCATGTTGGCCGACGGCCTGTGCAGCGTTTGCTGCACCTGCAACGGCATCACCTGCTGCCAATGCAACTTCACGGTGGGCATCTGCAAGTGCGAATACACCAAAGACGGCTGCTGCATCACCTGCACCAGCGGCGATAAGGATTGCTGCGCGATCATCCAAAAGTGCTGCGAGTGCCTGCAAACCTGCTGCGACAGCGGTTGCTGCTGCTACGTGTGCTTCAACGGCACCCCCGTGTGCTGCGGCACCTGCTAATTTGCTTTAGCAGTTCGAGATTTGAAACAGAATCGAAGCGAGCCACCGGCACGAGCCGAGGCTCGCTTTAATTTTGCGCCTCGGATTGTTTTAAATCATCTAGCTTTCGCAGAGGAAAAATCAGAATCGAGAGCGTATCCCAATGTCCAACAGGGCGCAGCGAATACAAAGATTCGACAGGATCTTCTGTCGCGTCATCTCCATCATCAATCGGTTGCGACTTGCGAACTATCTTCACTGTTGGCAAACTTGCGCTCCACAGGAATGGCGTGTGCGGCGGAACGTCGTACGGCTCAAGCCGCAAGTCCAAGCCGTTTGGCTCGTACTGAAAAATAGTGTCTGAAAACCGATCGATCAGGCTTTTCTCGTCGGGCATGTAATTGGGAACTAGCATCTCGAGCCGCGGTGGATATTCACCGTGCTCGATTCGATACAGTGCCAGTGCGAGTTGAATCTCGGTACCTCGGCGAGCAACCAGCGCATTCATGCTCGCTGCGGTTAAAGATTCAAAGTTTACCCTCGCGTCATATTCGAAGGTTGCGAAGTAGCTTGTAATCAGTTCAGGGTTCGCCATCTGCCAGGCATTGTTGGGGAGCTGCCAATTCCAAGCATTCCGAACATTGAACTTCGTGATGAGATCGATGGCTCGCAATGCACGTTCCTGTTCCCAGGATAATTGGTTGGCCGAGTAGGCCAGGCTAGTTCCGAGTGACAGCGGCGATTCTCCCATTGCCACGGATTCGGCCTCGCCGCGAATAACCTTCTGCACGGCGTGGCGATCCATTTCCAACGCGGATTCTGGATAAATGCCGTTACCAGCCGATTCGATGAAGCGTCGATATTCCACGAGCGCTTCGCGCACTTCGTCTGCTGTTCGATCTTTGCTAAGAGCCCATTGAGCCAAATGCCGAAGGATCGATTCTTCATGGGCGAGTTGATTGCCGTAGATCACCGACGGCTGACTGGCCCGAATTTGGCGGCTCATACGAAGTGCTGCCATCGCACGTGTGAAATCCGATGGCCGGTTTGCCAGTTCGGGCAGAATTATCCCGGCCGAGTCGAGAGTGTTTCGATCAAATGGCACTTCGTAAAGCACTTCGCTCAGCAGCGAATTCACACGGTGGTATGTCGTGCGGGATGATGGTTCATCGTATCGCCGAGAATTTGCAAGATACAACGTCGGCGAATCAACGTCGAATGTAAATAAACAAGCTTGCTCCCGGCTAAGCTCGATAGCACGATCAACGATCGCGGCATTCCACTCACGGATCCGTTCTATCTGTTTCCTTTCCGCCTCTTCAAACTCGGCTTTTTGTGCTTCTGGAATTGGAGACGCCAATGCACCTCCAGGAATCCAAGTAAGGTCCGAGGTTTCCCAACTGGCCATGTAGTTCTCGGGTGGCCCTGCCTCCAACTTGTCAGCAAGCTTCACATATTCATCCGCCGTCGTATGCGCTTTGGCAAGAAAAGTTTTCGCATCATTAGGGACTGACGATCCGGCTTCCGAGTAGATCATCTGAGGCACTTGTGCCAACCTGGCGTTTGGTAAAGCAACTGCAATAAACGCAATCGACGCCGCGATCGATAAGGCTGGAAGCAGCCAGGTACGCCAACCGTTTCGTTCCGCGAACCAGTCTGGTGCGCGGAACCAGCTTGCCGCAAGGAAACCGGCGGCAATCGGGAGCAGCAACAGTAATCCGTTAAGTTGCCACGCGAAAAGAGCTGCCATCCACAAGCTCAGCACAGCCGATAAAACGGCCGCGATGATTCCGGCCAAGATTTCACTACGTACGATCATCGAGCAAAACTGGCCGATACCGTAAGCGGCCGCCATTCCGGTGAATGCCAGGCCAATTGCAGACCGTATGAAGCTAACGGACAAGTCGAGTGCGAATATCTTGTCTGATACATCCAAACTTCCAAAGTATGCGTATCTATAATCCATGAACCCTATCATGGTCTCGCGGAGCGTGTAAGAAAATCCATACGAACCAATCGTGAGCACCGCAATTACCAGGATGATGTACAGCGTCGTTAATGCTGAAAACCAAAGCAAGTGGCGAGCAAGCCACACAACCCTCGGCCGCGCCGCGTGTTCCGCCAGGAATCGATAGCTGCCACGCCGTTGGTCGATGTGAAATACCATCGCACCAAACAATGCCGGCACAATGCTGGCGAGGCTAATCATCGCACTTACCGTAAAGGTATATTTGTCTTTGACGGGGCTAAAACCGATCAGTAACTGGATGACAAGAACGATCGCGACCGCGGCCAGGAGCGGCAAGGGCAGCAATCGCCACGACTCTTGCCACGTTTGCCACAATAAACGGGCAAGCATCCGCCGTCGCGAATAACGTGGCGCAGTCTGTGAATGGGATAGAGCGCCCGATTTAACCGCACGCGGCCATAAATTCGCAAACGGGGCCGGCAGCCCATTCCACTTCTGGCGAGTAGTCGCTCCGCGGGCCGCTTTGAGCCAATCACGAGCAACAACGATACTGGCCAACGCCACACACACGACGATTCCGAGCCGTAGCGGAATGACCTCCACGTACGCCTGTGGGTCGGTGTTTGCAACCGATCGATTCGAGAAGATCGTGACAGCCAGATTCAACGCTAGCGCCCCGGCGACCAACGTGAGAATGGCCGCCACGAGTGGTCGTTTCACGAGAAGCGAAAACAAGGTGCCCCAGGCGATGGCTTCGAGAGTTGCGATGCCTAAGACTCCCAATGCGGTGAGCGAATTCTCGGCTCGCGGCCATTGAAGGCCGCCGATGAGGTAACCCACCAGCACCAACGCGCCGGCAAGCGCGGCGGTGCTAGTAACGACGACGATCCATTTTCCGAGAAACACTGCCATCCAGTTGGTCGGTAATCCGGCCAAGAAGACGTATGTTTCGTCTTCGTGCTCCACCGAGAAGGTCGTCGCGGCCGATCCCACGGCATACAGCAACGCCGCAATAAGTGCGGCCACAAGTATCGCGGTGGGCCGATCAACGGGCGGTGGCAGTAACTGCTGAATGCCCAACTGGGCGAGGGCCGCCATTACGAAAACGGCCAACCACAAACTCCGCAGCATGCGGTATTCTTTCCATAAGAACCGGCCAAAGATGGCTTGGGCAGACCGATCAGCTAAGCGGGCTGTTGAATTATCAATAGCTATACTCATGGTAGTCGCCTTCGCTATACCGATTGCGTGATTGGTCGGGATGCTACCGCTTCCGGCGGCGTGGCCACATAAGCCACGAAGATTTCTTCGAGCGACGGCGTTCGCGACTCGACCGCCACCACGCCGGGTTGGAATCGCAATCGGTCGAGTGTTCCTGGTTCGAGGTCGCGAGCGACTAATTCCCATTGCCTTCCACGCAGGCGGTGGTAAATCAATTCACCGTCGAGGCTCGGTATCGGCGTATTGGCGTTGTCCATCGTTACGGTAATTTGCTTCGCGCTCTGTTTGAGGTCGTCTAACCGATCGAGTGCGATGAAGTGTCCCGCGTGCATAATGGCCACGTAATCGGCCACACGCTCCACCTCACCAATCTGATGACTCGAAAGCAGCACGGTGCGACCTTCGGCAGCGATATCGACCATGCTCTCCATGAATTCGCGGCGGACCATTGTGTCGAGGCCCGAGGTGGGCTCGTCTAAGATCAAAAGTTCGGGGCGATGAGCCATCGCCAGCGACAAAGCGACTTTCGCCCGCATGCCTTTCGACATTTGGCTGAGTTTTCGATCGAGCGGAATGCCGAAGCCGGCAATTAACTCGCGATAGTGGAATTCAAAGCCATCCGGATAGAAACCGGCCGTGAACCAACCGATTTCGGCGGCCGTCATCCAATCGTACATCGTGGGCCGTTCGGGCAAGTAGCCGACCCGTTCGCGAATGGCTTGTCCCTGAGTTCGGCTATCGAGGCCCAGCACACGAACCTCGCCTTCCGTGGCCTCGGTGAGCCCCAGCGTGAGGCGGATCGTGGTGGTTTTTCCCGCTCCGTTCTCACCTAACAGAGCGAAGACCACTCCTTGCGGCACGCTGTAGCAAATATCAGATACCGCGGTGGTGGCACCGTAGCGCTTCGTTACGTTTTCAAATCGAATAACGTCGCTCATGGCTCGCTCCGATCTAATTTGCGTTTGTTCTTGGCACGTTGGGCGGCTGAGAGTTCATCGCGCAGCATGTCTTCAATTTCTTTGGGTAGCAGCCCGCTTTGCAGGGCTTCGTCGAGGACAAGGCGGAATCGAGTGCGAATAAGACGGGTTCGCTCTGTGCGACACTGCCGATTGGCGGCACTGGTTACGGCGAGCCCGGTGCCGCGGACGGTTTCCAAAACGCCATCGTCTTGCAATTCCCGGTACGCCCGTGCGACCGTGTTGGGGTTGATCGCCAACTCGCGGGCCATCTCACGCACACTGGGCACAAGCTCGCCGGCACGCAGCGCGCCATTCGCGACCGCGAATTTGAATTGCCGCACGATTTGCTCGTAAACGGCGAGGCCATTATTGACATCTACATGAATGTGCATGAGTGCCGCCATGTGTACTATCGTACTAGTACGGTAGGCAGTGGGCGCGCGTATGTCAAGCGTATTTACGATTCCAAGTGCATTAAAACTGTCTGCTGACTGATTCTAGATCGATAGATCACTTACTCGGCGTCTTTGCCGCCAAGTGCAACTCCAGGCCGACGGCCGCTGCATACCGGGCGAGCGTACGGACGGTGGGATTGGGGCTGCGGTTATTTTCCAGCCGCGACAGCGCCTCGCGTGTCATTCCCGTTCGACGCAGCATGTCCGCAAGGCTGAGCCCCTTGCGTTCCCGCTCGTGCTTCAGTCGGTCAACGACTTCCTTGGCCGATTCGTGTGCGGCAAAGATTGCGCGGCCCTGTTCTAGAATTGTTTCGCGATCCGCTTCCACTTCCTTGAGAGCCTTTTCCCACCGCGCCTTGACGGCGGGAGGCATGGCCCCCGCCATCACCCGTTCTGATTTTACCCTTTTCGATTTTGCCATTATTCCACCTCGTAAGCTGTAACTGGGATCACCTCGAACCCTTCGACGACTTCGTACACACACGCCAAACGTCGGCCATCGTCGCCGTAGCCGAAAGCAATCAGTCGTTCGCTGGAGCGGCTTTCTTCCACGGCCATCGGGTTACAAACGATGGCCTCGAATTCCTCGATCGAAACGCCGTGCTCTTCAACGTGCTCCTGATTTCCTTCCCACCAAAAGAAGCGATAAACAGGCATGAAATTCGTTCATCCCCTTCATTAACTTTAATGGTAACATTCGGAAAAGCAACTAGAGCAAAAGTCATGCCGAGAAAAACGGCTGTAATCAGGCAGTTGTAAGGTGTTAAGCAAGCACCTTACCAGATTTGGCAGTGCTGCTTTTGCAGCTACTGTACGTAGTCGAAGTCATATTTGTTGGTTTTGTGGTCGAAGAAAACTTTGTCCGTAAGTGGATTTACATTCCTAGCGGAGTGTAGAACTTGGCGTTTCTCGTTAAATGAACTGCCCAAGTCAGCGGCACGCCAATTCCAAGCACGTTTTGAGGGCTTGGAATTATCTCATGTTAAAGATCTGTTCCACATTGCCGCGTAAAACGCGATGACCCAATTCGAGAGCACGGTCCTCACTCCAACCACGATCGACTACAAAGCGTTCAGCCAGCAGCTTTGCCAGAATTCGCTTGTACATGGCAAACTTCGGCAGGCAGAACTCGAGCTTGTAGGCGTCGCTGTAGTAGCCGACCTGTTTTGTCTGAGGAACCGCTTCGAGTCGGGCCGCCGCGTCGTGTTCGATGTAAGCCGGCGTGTTCGAATACCACCAATGCCCGTTCGTGACGACGTTCGGAAAGATCCACGCGTAGCTCACAAGCTCCTGGTTGGTGACGCTCGCGAGGACGGAAATCGGAAATACCACCTGCGGGAATGCGTTGAACAGTTCTTGGTATTGAATCAGCGATACGCGGCTATCGTACAAATCTTGCCCTTGGTAAACACCCGCTCGATAAACGGCCCGGTTCACGCCAATCATGAGATCGAACGGCAGCTTGAACTCGGCGCAGTATTCGGCAAGCGTCCAAAACGCGAAGTGCGACACCACGGTTTGATGCTTGGCGTCGGAATCGCCTTTCAACAGTGCGTGGAGCGCGGCATCGGCTGCCGAAGCGGTGCAGGGCACAGGAGCAAAGGTGGGCGGCAACGAAATTGCACAGGCGCGTGCATTTTTTGCCGTGAAATGCTCGAACAGTTTACCGATGGCGCTCCGCAACGACGCCGCGTCTTTGAGCGACGTGCTAGTCGCCTTTTCCAAGCGTTGCCGAACCTCGGGCTTTGCCAAGTGGAAGACCAGGTCATCGGTACGCAAGCAGGGCACGTACCGGGAAGTATCGAAACCCTCGAGCGGGTCGTCGAAGTTGTTGGTAAGAAACACGGCATCGAGCTTCGTGCGATCGAGCACTTGTTGTTCCCAATTGGGAGAGCCCATGCGTTTTACGGCCGTGTCGTAGAGCGTTTCCCAATTCGATGAGGTGAGATCTTCACCAGTCGGGAAATCGAAGAACTCGCGAGCAAGTTCCAGCAGCCAACTGTACTGGATCGTATTTCGCAGAGGCTCGATCCGTTCGACCAGCCGCCGCACTTTTTCTTTGGGATCGATGCCCGGCTCCTCGATGTCGCCACGCGGCATGCCGGCCGAGTGGCATAACTCGGTGTAATAGTGGTAGCCCAGAATGTCGGCCAGCGTTGTCGAGGCGGCCGACAAAGGTTCGATATGCGAATGCGGGTCGATCAAACGAATCGAGTCGAGCTCGTTGAATAAACGTTGGCGAAGTTGTTCAGACATTTTTACTTGTGTGGATGGTTAGTGAACGATGTTTGGAGATTCAAGAACGCTTGATTTGGTAACACGGTTTGTGGAGAGACAATACTTTTTGTCCGCAGATTTCGCAGATTGCCGCAGATAATGTGTGAGGTAATTTTCAGCCGGGTAAAAATAGGCTAATCTGCGAACATCTGCGAAATCTGCGGACCCCAACTATTCGTTTTGTATCTTAGCATGATGAGCCGCCGTCATCCTCGATACATACTGTGGCACTCGACACACGATTTGCTCGCGCGAACTTCGGCCGCTCGTGCTTGCTCATAGTTTCCCGCTTCGGCAGCCGTGGAAAGCTCGGTTGCCGCCTCGCGAAGCTCGCGGGCAAGGTGTGCGTACTCTTCATCGTCGGCATAATCGTAACTCTTGTGACCAATAGTGGCCGCGATCAGCGCAACGAGTTGGGCTTCGTGCCGAATGGCGTCCTGATTCCTTTTGAACTCGCGCTCTGTGGCGAGCCATTGCGCGAGTCGCTCTTGCTGGGCCAGTTCTAGTCGCTCCATGAGCGGAGGGCGGTCGGCGATTTGTGCCCAGTCGTCGTCGCTGCCTGCTTTGGGGAGCGAAGGGCGAGAGCCACTGACGAGGTCGGCCAGGTCTTGTTGACGCTGGCGCGATTCGTTGAAGGTTTGGTCGGTGCCCACTTTGCAGTTTCGACCCGCGCGGGCAAACACGTCGCGTAGCGCGGGGGCCGAGTCTTTCCAGCGAACGCTGCCGTCGTACTTGGCCACTACGGCAAACAGCAGTGCCAATTCACTGAAAGAGCGCCGGCATTCCTTGTAACCACCACCTTTGAACGTGCTTGGCGTTGACACCAGTTTTGCAATTTCGGAAGCAAGACGCTTAATTTCAGTTTCAAGCGTGTCCGCATCGACCAGTTTCGACCACGGATCTCCATGCTGATCCGATGGTTGCGATGGAGTGGACGAGCTTTCTTCGGGTCGTTTCGATTGCTCGGCGACCTGGGGGCCAGCACCGTAATTCGGCCGTTCACCCACAAGCATTTGGCGGGCATCATCGAAGAATACACCGAGGTCCTCTGCCGTCCACTTGGGAGGCTTGGCGCGACGCGGAGCCGACTTCTCTTTCGCCAAGGTAGCCGTAGCCATCGCCGCCGCTGTCGCCACGATGAGCAAAGCAACAAGATATTTGCGATTGAGGACCATGACCGCCTGCAAAGTCGAAGTGAAGCACGTATTATCGGCCACGCTTTACAGTTCAGCAAGCTGAGAGTAACAGGCACGCTCCGTGTGCCGTCCGCCTCGTAAGGAGCGTCATTCGTAGGTCTAGCTGGCCCGCTATCGTGTATGTTACGTTGGCAGTGCAATTTACCGGGCGACGACACGGTTTTTTGGGACGAATGGGAATCCGATGAGCAAGCAATCTTCCAAAGGCGACATGGCGAGTTTTCTGAGCGAAGTCGAAAAGGCTGTGGCGGCCGGTCATCTCACGCAAAGTGCGGCCACGAACATTCGAGCCTGGCTCACCGAGGCACGTTACGCCGCATACACGCCGGAAGTCGCCGAGCACATCGCGGCCAACGAATGGCAAGTGCTCGACGACGTGTACTGGACGGTAATTCCTTTTGGCACGGGCGGCCGCCGCGGAAAGATGTACCCCATCGGCTCCAATGCGATTAACGATCGCACGATCGGCGAAAGCGCTCAAGGGCTGGCCGACTATGTGAAAGATACACTTGGCGAAGATGCCGAGTTGTCGTGTGCCATCGCTTTCGATACGCGGCATCGATCCGATCATTTCGCGCGGCTCTGCGCCGAAATCATGACGGCCGCCGGTTTCACCGTGTACTTTTTGCAGAATTACCGCGCAACGCCTGAGCTCTCATTCACCGTTCGTGAGAAGGAGTGCTCGTGCGGCATCATGGTGACGGCAAGCCATAATCCGCCGAGCGACAACGCGGTGAAAGTGTATTGGTCCACCGGCGGCCAAATCCTGCCGCCGCACGATACGCGGATCATCGAACGTGTGATGAACACGCAGGAAATTCGCCGTGCGAAGTTCGACGAGATGCTCGCGGCAGGTAAAATTATTTATTGCCAGGATGAAATGGACGCCAAGTTCCAGCGCGCGGTGCTGACGCAGGCAACGCCTGGGCCGCGGAAACTGCGTGTGATTTACTCACCGCTGCATGGCGTGGGGGCAACGGCCGTGTTGCCGGTGCTCGCCGCGGACGGCTTTACGGATGTTGAACTGTATGGTCCGCATTCGAAACCCGACGGTGATTTTCCGAACGTGCCCGGGCACGTGGCGAATCCGGAAAATCCATCTATATTCGATGCGATAATCGAACGCGCCCGCGAAACATCGGCCGACTTGGCGTTGGCGACCGACCCCGATTGCGACCGCATCGGCTGTGCCGCCCCGCTCAAGTTTTCCGCCGGTTCCCCATGGCATACTCTTACCGGTAATCAGCTCTGCGCCCTGCTAGCCGACTTCGTGCTCGAGAATCGCAAAAACGCGGGCACACTCACCTCGCAACACTTCATCGTGGAAACGCTTGTCACCACGCAGCTCGTGCGGCGGATTGGCGATAGCTACGGCGTGCGAACCATCGGAGATTTGCTCGTTGGCTTCAAATGGATCGCGAAGGCGATTGATGACTTTGGCCCCGAGTTTTTTGTCTACGGCACCGAAGAGTCGCACGGTTTCATGGCCGGCAGCTACGCACGCGATAAGGACGGTGCCGTGGCATCGCTCCTGTTATGCGAACTCGCGGCCAAGTTGAAAGCGATCGGTCAAACGTTGCACGAAAAGCTTGAATCGTTGTTCTGGCAGCATGGTGTCCATGTTGAACGCACGGTGTCGGTCCAAATGCCCGGCAGCGAGGGCATGGCGCGCATGGTCGAGGTGATGGCCGCGTTCCGGGCTGCTCCGCCTGTCGCGGTTGGTGGCGATCCTGTGTTACAAATCCGTGATTACGAGCGGCAGTGTGTGATTCGTTTCGATGATGACGGCAAGCCGCTCAGCCCCCAGCCGCTTGCCGGGCCGAAGGGCGATCTTGTGTTTCTCGACTTGGCCACCGAGGGGAACTACGTCGCGTGTCGGCCCAGCGGAACGGAACCTAAGATCAAATTCTATATGTTCGCGTACAAACCGGCCGAGCAATTGTCGAACCTCGACCTGGCCCGTGCCGAGCTCGAAGAAAAACTCGACCGCATGGAAGCCGACTTGCGTAAGTTCGCGGGCGTCTAACATTACGTTCCAGCAGTTCCGGAGCTAACTATGTCTTCACCTGCCAAATAGGTTCGACGTTAGTTTGAACTGTGTATACTTGAATTTCGGTTGGAAACCTATCGGTCATCTTGAGCATTGAACCAGGTTATCACATGCGAATCTTCTTGTGTTTGTTGACGGTGAGTGTTTCGTTCATGGTTTGCAAAAGTGTTGATGCAAAACAGCCCCCGAATATTGTGGTCATCTTTGCCGACGACTTGGGCTACTCCGACATCGGCCCCTTTGGTGCGAAAGGTATTGATACTCCGAATTTGGACCGCATGGCTAAGGAGGGCCGCCGATTTACCGATTTTTATGTAGGCGCTCCGGCCTGCACCGCCTCGCGCGCTGCTTTGATGACCGGTTGTTATCCGGTTCGAGCCGGCTTCGCCGATGAAATCTCCACACGAGCCAACGGCACGTTTTCGCATAGCCGTGTGCTTTGGCCTAACTCGAAATATGGGATCAACGATCACGAAATCACCATTGCCGAAGTGCTGCGAGATGCCGGCTACGCGACAGGCATCGTCGGCAAGTGGCACTTGGGCGACGCACCTCGATTTAACCCGCTTCGGCATGGCTTTCAGGAGTTCTTTGGCGCGCCGTATAGTCACGACATGAAGCCGTACTACTATATGCGTGGCGAAGAACGGCTCGACGAGGAGATCGATCTCGACAACCAGATCAAGCGATACACAGAGGAAGCGGTTGCTTTTATTCGCAAGCACCAATCGAAGCCGTTCTTTCTGTACTTTCCTCACCATATGCCGCATACGCCGCTGGTGGCCTCGAAGGACTTTAAGGGGAAATCGAAGCGAGGCGCATTTGGCGACGCGGTTAGCGAACTCGATTGGAGCGTGGGCCAGGTTCTTGATACATTGCGCGAGTTAAAGCTCGATGAACGAACGTTAGTCATTTTCACGGCTGATAATGGTCCTTGGTTGCCAAAGGGAGAGCAGGGCGGTTCAGCCCGGCCATTCCGCGGCGGTAAGGGGACGACCTATGAAGGCGGCGTGCGAGAACCTTGCGTTATGTGGTGGCCCGGCACGATCCCCGCGGATACGAGCTGTAGCGAAGTGGCCGCCACCATGGACTTCTTACCGACCTTTGCCGCGATGGCAGGAGCAAAACTGCCGGCCGATCATAAAATCGATGGCCACGACATTCTGCCTCTGATGACCCAAGCGGATGCGAAGTCACCGTGGAAAGCCCTGTATTATTTTCTCGGCAACGAGTTGCATGCGGTTCGTAGCGGTCCTTGGAAACTACGAGCCAAGAATAACTTCTTCAACGAAAACATTTATCGCAAAGAGCCGGCACCGCGTGATTTAGTGATGCCGGCCGCGCTTTACAATCTCCGCAACGACCCGGCCGAGCAGAAGTCGGTGCTGGATGATCACCCCAAGATCGCCAAGCGTCTCGAAGCATTGCTCGACGAAGCGCGTGCCGATTTGGGGGATTCTCTCACAGGCGTCAAGCCGACGAACGCACGGGAGCCAGGGAAAGCGGAGTAATTCCGTAATTAAACCACGGCCTCTGGCCGTGCGCCCCGACGAGCTTCGGAGCGATGCGGCGAGTAGAGGGGGCAAGAAAAAGTGCACAGGATTCCTTCCTGGGAAGGCTCCCTGGGAGGAAGGGGAATCCTATGCACAAATGGCAAAGTTTGTCCCACGTGAAGTGGGAGTGTAAGTATCACGTGGTGATTGTACCCAAGTATCGGCGGAAGGTGTTCTATGGGCGGTTTCGCCAGCGAATCGGCGTCATCCTGCGAGAATTGCGCCGCCAGCGTGGAGTGGAATTGCTGGAGGGGCACTGTATGCCAGACCACATCCACATGTGTGTGAGCATTCCACCCAAGTACAGCATGGCCCCTACGATGGGTTCCTGAAGGGTAAGAGTGCGGTAAGGATTCACTGCGAGTTGCTGAAGGAACGTCGGATGACCGGGTTGCACTGCTAGGCAACGGGGTATTGCGTCAGCACGGTGGGCTTGGATGAGGATCGAGTGCGGCGGTACATCCGCGAACAGGAGAAAAAGGACAACGGACAGAACGAGTTGTTTAACGAACACGAGGAACCCCAACGGCCCCAGCGGGGCCTTCCCCATGTCGCCGGCCCGTTCGGACGGGCCTTCCTAATACCACGGCCTAGGGCCGTGGTTGATTATTTGAGTTCGATAAGCTCGTGTTTTGTTAAAAACGACGCCGGTTTTATTGTGGCCTTGAGCACGGTTTTCATTTGCATCAGGGCATAGTCGTTTAGTTCTTTGGTATTCGATGCCACGCAATCTTCGGGCACGATGATTTTCAGATCGCGCATGTAAGCGTCGTTGGCCGTGAACAACACACAAATGTTGGCGGCGATGCCGGTGAGGATGACGGTTCGAACATCGAGATACTTGAGCAAGGTGTCGAGAGTCGTCGAGAAAAACCCCGAGTGTTTGGGCTTGAGTACGAAATAATCACTCTCTTTCGGTCTAAGTAAATCGACCATTGGCTCACCCTGCACGCCATCGTGAAGACAATGCTCGACCTGTGCTTGAAGGTCGGAGCGCCAGCGGCCGAAGTTGTCGTTCACATAAATCACCGGAACGTCTACCGATCTGGCTCGCTGAGCGAGTTCGGCGATTTGCTTTGCCATAGGCATTGCGAATTCGAAAAGTTTTTCCCCTTCTTCGAATTCCAAGTCGTTCACCACATCGATAAGCAGCAGTGCGACTCGCGACTTATCGGGGGCGGAGCCGTGAAGATCATGATTTGTCGTGGGCATGGATATATCGGCTGTTCGGTTCCAAATCTACTACTGCCTTGCTACAAAATGGCTAATGGGTTACGACGTTCCTCCAGCGTGCCGCGGGTAACGCCGACGCGGTTGGAGGCTTGGAGCTCTTGCCAAACGTGCTTACCAGTTGCTTTTGAATGGATGAGGTCTTCGTAGATTTGGACCGTGCGACGAGTGGCCGCAACGTTTTCTGATAGGAGTTCGATGCGGAAATCTCGCAAGCTGCGGGCGAGTAATGTGGGCACTACTTCGGCCGCACTTTGTGGCACGGCGTTGTAGAGCGTATTGCGGCAACCGACATCGGCGTGCAGCACGTGCTCCATACCCACACGGTCGCGGAGCTTCACGGCGTGTTCATCGCATGGCCGACCGCAGTTGGTTTTGTTCGTGCCGGGAGAAATCACGGCGCAAAACACACAATGCTCCATGTGAAACATGGGCATGTGCTGATGAATCACTACTTCGAGCAACGACGGGGAAACTGTTTCCACGAGCTCTAGTAGCTGATCGCGGTTCAGGTCGTAGGAGACGGTAACGCGAGGCGAGCCGAGCGATCGCAGGTATTCGACCGTCCAATGATTGGCGGCGTTCAGCGAAAAATCTGGCACGAACGGAATGCCGTAACTTGTGCAAAAGCGGATGCCGGCCAGGTTGCGGACGAGAAATCCAGACGGCCTATGCTTGGCCATCGCGCGGAAAACGCCCATTTCACCAGGCTTTTGAATGCGGGGCGTGGCCAGGTAAACAGACCGAGCATACTTGGTGCCCAGTTCCACGGCCTCGCGATATTGGCGAATGTCTTGAAAGTCGGCATAGAGTTCGCCTGCGCCAAGTGCGGCAGCAGTTTCAAGCTGCTGGAGCGTACGACACAGTACGCGAAGCGCGGGTGCTTGTTCTGGCTGGTCGGAGCTTTCATGGGCAGCAATAAGATTTGCACTCTCAAGCGATGCAATCCTGCGCCGCGGACGCACTTGGGCAGAGGCGTTCAATTGCTCCACGATTTCGTGGCGCAGCTTGCCGAGCACGCTGAGGGGCGCCATGGGGTTGCCCACGATGTTGGCATGGATTTTATCTAGTTCGTAGACCGTTCCACCAAGACGCCCTAGTTGCTCCTTGAGCACCTCGACCGTGAGCGAGTGCTTACGAGCTTTTTGAAGCGGCTCGGGGGATACAACATTGCACTTGGCACCGTTCGCGGCTTGGCCGGAGACTCGTAGCGGTTCACCCACAGCCGCATGTACCTTTAATTCCAACGCGACGCGGCGTTGTGGTTTGGCGCCTGTAAAAGTTTTGCGAAGTTTTGCCGTAAGCTTTGGATCATCGGTCTTCCATAGCTGTTGGCCCGGGTGCAAACTAGCGAGGTCGATGGCATCGTGGCCAAACTCGAGTTCTAGTTCGCCACGTCTTTTTGCATCGGCGACGTAGACACGGCCGCCCTGCTCTTCACCGTGCTCGCGATCCCCGGAGAAAACGACGCCATCGCCTGGGGCAATTGGTCGCCGGGCCGCCACGATCA
>CAZTWS010000037.1:0-36932 GCA_964618225.1 uncultured Planctomycetaceae bacterium | reverse complement strand
TTTGTTGGGCAGCGAATTTCTCGGAAGGGGACAAGAGGACAAGTTTCTTGTGTATGCGGATGCGAAGTTGTGTTCTCGTATTTGCGCATGATGATCCGACCGACTGAGCATGGGTTTCCTAGGTGCGCAGCGATAGCGGTGGAGCGGGATTTTTGGGGAAATCACGCCGGCTGTTTGTGAATATACTTTTGTACATATACAGTAGCGTACTCAGTGGCCGTTTTCAAGGGGCTTTCCTGGTTTGCATTCGAGTCAGAAAAGACCTCCCTCAAGCACAATACGTGGCTCGCGACACCACTGGCCCGGTGCCACTCTACGCCGTTAACCCTTTTTCAATTCAAAGAGTCCACAGATGGCGCAGATGAGCGCAGATTTTGCAATCCCATAAAAACAACAAGGAACCAGAACCGCTGCCAATGAACCGATCTATCCGGCGCCCATCTGCGCCATCTGCGGACAAAATTGCCCTTAGCGGCGGCCACGCCGCCTGCGACCAGAGTACAGTATATCAGCACGTAAACCTAAAAACGCTCGGGACAACGCCGGGTGCCGCTTTACACCGCCAACCCATTTTTGTCCGCAGATGGGCGCAGTCGCTAGGGGCAACGACGTAACCTCAGGAGCGTGGCGTGCATAAGAAACGCCATGCCAAAAAGTAACGAGTTGGCAGCAGACGGCTCGGGAACTTGAGAGACATGTCCGATGTAAGCGCCAATGTATGTCTGTGCGTTTGCATCGAAGGGGTTGGAAAACGTAAGAGACATCTCTCGAAAGGAGAATTGGTTCCAGACATCCACCTCCGCGGTAAGGTCTGTGTTAACCAAGGCATCATAGTCTGTCGAAAAGTAAATCGCTGGTTGAATTTTGATATTGTGGATATCCAACAAGCGAACCGCACGAACTGCCGGAACTACATGAAATAGAAATGACGTCACTGCTGCCAGGCCCCAAATCGACGATGGGAGTATTGCCCGGGTCTGCCACCCTTCCCGTTAAATCGGTTGCATTAGGTGCATCTTCATCCCTGATCGAGATCGTGTAGCTCGGCACGTGAATCTCGTGGTTTGCCAGTACAAAACGAATGTCGCCAGTTTGTGGATAATCAAGAGCGTCCGTGCCGGGTTCAAACGTAAATGTGGTTACAATGAAGTCCCCGGCGGCAACCGTGAAGGGGAGTGAGATGCCTCCATTGATAGGAAATACGCTTGCAATCTGTGCCTCGAAACGTAGCGTGATTGGCGACGCTTTGAGGGGATTCGAAAAACCACTCCATAGAAAACCAAATAGGGCCACCGCCATTACTGGTCTCAACGCCAAGTAACGTAATGAATGCTTACGGGCAGGCATTGCCTGTTCTCCTTATTCAACTCCAAGTCAAGCTGGGTGCAAAAGCACCCCACGCTACGTTTTGGCCGGTCTTCATGGTTCAGGCAGAGTGTGCAAGCTAGTTGAGGCCGTCCGGGAATTGAAATGCCGACAGCCCCCGGCAGAGCCGAGGCTTATAGAATAACTTCCGCATTTCCAACGCCGAAGGCGTTGCACTCCAAAGCCCAGGGTCGCCGGTCCTCCGGCGCACCCTGGGAAACGGACAAAAAACCAACAGGTTACGCCGCAGGCGTTACACCAGGTTCAACCCCGTTGGGGTAGGGTATTTCATTCCTCGCCTACCCAGGGTGCGTCGCGATGCGACGACCCTGGGCTGTGGAGTTCAACACCTTCGGTGTTACCGCGTTGTCACGCCCTTGATTTCCATGACCGAAGTTATCTGGAGCCATTTCTATGTTGCTGAATTCCCGGACACTCTCAGCTAGTTCAATCGTTCTCGGTTAAAGAAAGTTGGTGATTCTTCTGAGAACGACACTGGCGGAGCCGGTGCGTACGCTATATTGCCTGCTGATGATTGTCAACCTAAACCAGGTTGCTAGCAGGGCAATGCCCAGGTAGCGCATTTACTCCACTCGACTTGCAGCATTGAAATACGCAAACGCCTGTTCACAATTCAGATCAATGTCGTCTTGCCTTTTTACAACTGTATTGCCCGGTTTGGCGGCGAGCAGGAACAATTCCCAGCCTCGCAAGCTTTCACAGTCTTCAGGTGTCGCTTCATCGTCGAACATCGAGCGCGTTTCGAGTTGAACCGGTTCGAGCCCAACTTCGCGAACCATGTCCACGAGGCTCTTAGGCGTAAAATAGTTCAGGTGCATTGGGAAAAAGTAAGCAGCGCTATCTCGCACGCCACGCCGTATCGTTCGCAGATTGTGGATGTTGGGCATGCAAAGGTAGGCGACTCCACGATCGCTCATGTGGCGCGCCATCAGGTCGAGTTGCGATAGCGGGTCGGGCACATGCTCTAAAACGTGGGCGCAGAAAAAGGCATCGATCTTATAGGGCAGTGCAGCTAAGACTTGATCCAAGGGCTTGGCACTGAGCCCACCATTGCAATGAGGATTGGCCACATCGACCCATTTTTGGTTGGCTTCGTTACCGGTTGCACGAACGCCCAGCTTATGCATGGCCCACACACTCGCGCCAAAACCGCAACCTACATCGTGAAAGGTGAAGTCGTCGGGTAGGTCGGCATTAGCTTGAAGATAATCTTTCAGCCCACGGATGACTTCAAAAACTTGCGGCGTGAATTCTTTTTCGGGCGTGGGTTCGTCCTCGGATCGCACGAACGTGCCGTTGTAATAGCGATCGAGCAATTCGTTGGACGGCGTGGGCTGAAACCGCATGTGTCCAGTCGAACGATCGATCATGAGCTGCGAAGTAAAGCCATCATACGATTCGCAAAACTCATGGACGCCTTCCTTGTAAGGTTCCAGCATGAAATCCCTCCTCATGGCAGGTGCGAGCGCTTGATATTCGTTAGCCATGCTAACTAATCGAGGGATACGCTAAAAGCACAGATGCCCAAGCAGCAAACGCAGGCGGTTACTTACTATGCGTGCGAATATAGTTGGGTGGCCGTTTTCAAGTGCTTATTTTCCCCCATAGGGAAGAATTTACCACGGAGGGCACGGAGAAAAGTTCGGAAGAGTTTTTTGAACCACGAAGACGCGAAGACACGAAGAAGAAAAGTCAGAATCGGACCTTGCTCCCCGCTCCGTGCTCCCCACTCCATCCGCAAATAATCAATATGGCCGTTTTTTATCAGTATACAAAAATACAAAAACCTGCTAGACTCGGCCAACATCATCAACTCACATAACAAACACGATGGCAGCAGGACGACCAACCTGACCGCTAATCGTACGCGCGTACAAGATTTTGGCACGTAGATGCGCAAAACCGGGGGGGAGAGTTTAGCGTATCTACGCAAAAACCCGGCAGATTTTGATGCCCACCAAAGTTCATCACGATGATACACCTTCCGCAATTACAGCAACTAGGCAAGCTACGCATGCTCAGCACGCGATCAACAAGCTCAGCCGATTGTCAAACACCGAAATGGCAAGTATCTTGCGGAGAGCGATTAGCTCATTGGTCGCGAGCCACCAACAAAATATCCCGCTAATTTTCGCAGGAGGAAACCAGTCATGGCCTATACACTACCCCCACTTCCCTACCCCAACGATGCCCTGGAGCCCCACATCGATGCCAAGACGATGGAAATCCATCACGACAAGCATCACCAGGCCTACGTGGATAACCTCAACAAAGCGCTCGAGGGCAAGGGCGTCCAGGAACAGAGCATCGAAGACCTGTGCCGCAACATCGAGAGCATCCCGGCCGACATCCGCACTGCCGTTCGCAATAATGGCGGCGGCCACGCCAACCACTCCCTGTTCTGGACACTGCTCAGCCCCAAGGGCGGCGGCAAGCCAGGCGGCGACTTGGCCACGGCAATCGACAGCGACCTCGGCGGCTTCGACAAGTTCAAAGAAGAATTCACCAAAGCCGCAACCACCCGCTTCGGCAGCGGCTGGGCATGGCTCGGCGTGAAAGACGGCAAACTCGCCGTCTGCTCAACGCCGAACCAAGACAACCCCTACATGAAAGGCCTCGTCGATTGCGTATGTACGCCGATTCTCGGCCTCGACGTTTGGGAACATGCCTACTACCTCAAGTACCAGAACCGCCGACCAGAGTACATCGGTGCCTTCTGGAACGTGATCGACTGGAAGGCCGTCGAGGACCGCTACAAGGCAGCTAAGGGTTAATCACCCTGCTCGAGCGCAAGCTGCGACAGCAGCCACGCTCCGCTAGCACAAACCAACTGGCCGGTGGGCACTCGCCCATCGGCCAGCTTCATGAAGCCACTAACTAAATCGCCCTAGTGTTCTGTCCATGGTCATTTGCTGGGTGGCATGCCTTCGCCTTGTGGGCGTAGGCATGCTTACCCGCTACCGCGTGAAAGCATGCCACCCATCAATTCAAGACTGACAGAACACTAGTAACACTCCCCAACGCCTAAAGCCCAACGCCAACTCCCCACCTGCCATTGACGCCTCCCACCAACCGCCTATAATCCGCCGCGTTTCGCGCGCGAGCGTTGCTTGCATGCCATCACCGTGGCGAACATTCGCAGCCCGCGTAAGGCATGTTTGAATAAATGTATTAAGTCAGGCTTGCCGAAGATCGTATGTGAAACGGCTTATTGGCGATTCGCGGCAGCGCTGGCGTTGTCCACAATCCCCAAGCCGAAATAACTCGCCAACCCGCGCTGGCGATCAAAACCTCATCTCGATCAACCGGCAAACACTCAGCCGGCCCAAAGTCATGAAAAGAACAACCACGAAAGCGTTGATCATTGCCCCGCTCCTCGTGGCCATGCTGGGCTGCCAATCTGGCGCGCGCCTGGCTTGGTGGAAAAAAGAGACCCCCGCGCCCGACTCGTCGGCCGTGGCCCGCTCGGCCGGTACATCGCAATTACCATCGGCCCAGTCCGCGCCGCCCGTCTCCGTGCCCGGCCTGGAACCAGCCACGCCCCCGTCGGCAGCAAGCCTGGCCGCCTCCGGAACTCCAGCAACCCCGATTACTCCAGCAACCACTCCTGGCACTGATGTTCCTATAGCCAGCTATACCGCGGTAGATGCCGCGGCGGACAAATTGACCGCGGCGAATGGTGCCACGCCAGCGCCACCGGCTGTAGCTGCCATCCCACCGTATTCGGCAGCGCCCACCAGCCCCACTACCGTGGCAGCAAGCGGCCCTTACAGCGCCGCCGATTACAAGCCGTCCACCCCAGCCGCATCCAGCACAGAAGTCGCTCAGACTACCACTCCGAGCGTCGATCGATACAACATGGGGGCTTCCAGCTATGCCAGTGCTCCGGAAACCACGCCCATCGCAAGCCCGGCACCATCGACCGTGGAAAGTTTAGTGGCGGCTCCAGTTACCAATACAGCGATCCCCGCTGCACCGGCGGGCGACCGCTACGGATACGCGGCGACTACCGCTGTTCCCACGCAAACTTCAGATGCGGCAAGCGTCGCGAATCCCTTCTCGACCGCTCCCGACACGGCACCCCTGGGAGCAGTGGTAACAGCGGCTGCAACCGGCCAGTACCGCCCCGGCGGCACCTCGACCTATGCGGGAAGCATCCCAACGTCCCACGTGGAAATTGCAACCTTGCCTGGCTCACCATCCACAACGACAACGCCCGCGGCACCGACAAGCACGGGCATTCCATGGGCTCCCACGACCACGACGCCAACACCCTCTAGCGGCACCCAACGCTACTAGAGGTCCAACGCGCATGGTGTGTGCGGGTATTACCAGCCCATCACCATATTCGATTCGATCACTTTACGAGCCTGCTCCAGGTCGGAGCCGGTTTCGTGCATGTAGAGCCGAATCGCGTGAACCTTGTCGCCCTCGGCCTTCGACAAACAGTCGCGAGCCGTATTGCAAGGGTCCATTTTGCCGGCAATGCCAAGCGCGCTCTTGGAAATCACCCAAGTATCGCGCGGACGTTTGGTGAGCCGGTGGACATGCTCTTGCGGGTAGGCCTCGCCGACCACCGCCGACGCGGCATCGCCGTCCTCGGCCCAGGTAATGACAATATGACTCTCGGTTTCAACTTCAAACAGCGGCATGGTTCACTCCTTTCCAGACAAGCCAACAATTGACCGCCAGCCTATGTAATGGGGCTGCGTTAGCTGCGGTCGTACGAACCATCGGCCAACAAGCCTGATCGTACGAAATTGCGCTATGCACCGTCAACGTACTAAAGAACTCTAACAAAACCGACTGAGAGAGGGAGACAGTCCCATTTTGCTCCGAAGACTCCGCAAAATTGGGACAGTCCCCGCCGGTTTTGTTAGAGTTCCTAAAAGAATTCACGACAAATAGGAGGGGGGGATGGATGAAAATCCCCAGCGTCGTGGTTAAACAACAGCCAATTGGTCGGCTCCGGGTGCGGCATGAAGCGGTACCGGCTTCTCGTGCCGCGATTCTTGCTCGATACCCGTAGCATCCTCGGCATGCTCACGAATATGCTTGCCGGTATGCACGAAAGCTCGACTGGGGCCCGCCGCTTTCGCACTATAAAGCGCTGAATCGGCCCGTGCCAATAAGGACCGCGCTTCGTCGGAAGCTTGGGCTGGAGTTAGCCCACAGCAAATCGATCCCCCCAGCTCGGAACTCACTCGCAAACGAAGCCTGTCTATGAACACCTTCGCGCCGGAGATAGTCGTTTGAGGCATGACGACGACAAACTCATCATCGCCATAACGTGCCACAAAATCGCTATCTCGCATGCACGAACGAATCGTGCTGGCCAATTTCGGAAGAATTGGCAAGACATGCGAAAGCGAACGGCCCTCGGGCGACGCCGTGTTGCGGTCGAGGCTGAGCAACGCGATTGCAAATTCGCTGTTCCCTGAAGCGGCGGAAGTGAGCAGCACTTGCAACTGTTGATCGAGTGCGCGGCTATTGCCGACACCCGTCAACGGATCGATACGACCGCGAGTAAATGTTTCCAGTGCGTCAACCTGTTGTCGAATCTGGTCGTAATTATGCGATAGATGTTGAGCCAGTTGCATCGTGGGACCGAGCATGGCTTCTGCCTCGGTGCATAAACTGGCCCAGGCCTGCTCGGTGCCTTCCCGCTCGATCTGCTTGAGCCGGCGTTTGAATGCCGCGACTTTGCCGAGTTGTGTTACCGTTTCATGCCGTAGCCGTTCGATAATCGCATGAAGCTGGTCGGCCGTTCGTGCCGCACGCGCCAGTTCCTGTTGGTGCCGTTCATCAACACCAGCGGATGTGATCGAACGCGTGCGTTTGCCGAACAGATAGCCGATCAGCGCGAGCGAGGCGAGTGCCGCCGATACGGGCAGACCGACCAAAACGATGCTTGAGACCGCAAGGACTATTGTTGCAAACACAGTGTTACCTACAAAGAAACTTCTTCCGCTGAAGACAATCGTTAGATTCGGCGAGCTTGAAACCCGAGCAGGGCTATAAACCCGCACGCGAACGTGACGGCAAGCACCACGATCCATTCCTCTCGGTTTAGACCGTTGAACCATTGCCAAGTGCTATCAGGAACGTCTGCAGCGCCGTAATAAAGTGATTCAAAGAAAGAGCGCATAGTGCCTCCGGGTAGGCGGGAACGGGCCTATTCAACTGTAGGCCATATCTGGCCAGGCACCGGCTTAGACAGCCCCGAGTGGTGGAAAGATTCGGTCGTAGGGATTACAAGGACGGCTGTGAAGATGAGGAAACCGAAAGGGTTCGCGACCGAGCGAAGATTGCCGGGCTGCCCGGATTTCATTGCAGGACCGGGCCCGTTTTGCACGAAGTTTGGGAAATGAAAATTGACTTCGGGCGATGCCTTGTCGCTCGATAATTCGTTTGGTATAGTTCTGAGTCCCGTGAAGGTGGTTTGGCTTCGTGCCGGTCGCTGAATTCGGGTAATGGCGCGGTAGCTCAATTGGTTAGAGTCCCGGACTGTCGATCCGGTGGTTGCGGGTTCGAGTCCCGTCCGCGTCGCTTTCTTTTTAAGTCTTTTTCTTATAAGACTTTACGCGATCTTCCGAGTTGTTCCAGCCGGCCCCCTCGCATTCGGCAGGCGCTTGAGCGTGGCGCAGCCAATACTCGGTGAACAATAAATAGCATGACGGGCACGATTGGCCAGCAGAACCAGGGCCATTCGGTTGTCCACTGAGGCCAAGGCGGAGCCACGTTGATTGCAAAGGACGCTTCCAGGGCATCCGCTGAGCCAGACAGAACGCGAACCGTGACGTCCCAAGTGCCCTGCTCTGGCAGTTCCACCAATGCTGCCTGGAGAAGTTTATTGGTTGCCGCCTCTGCGGTTGCCTCGGCACGTACTACAGGCACTGCCTTATCTCGGTGCTTTAACTCGATCAGAATCTGCGCATCGTCGATGAGTTCGCCCGTATTAGCATTCTGTATTGCCACGCTGATATCGGCCCACCCGGCGCAGATTGGCGTGGGCGAGGTGAAGACCGTGATTTTTTGGTTGCCCTGCTGCGTGGAAATGCGCACTTGTCCGCCGTCTGCGTGCGCAGCGTAGTTTTGTGCTTCTAGCAGGAGCAAAGCAATCACCATGCTTAGTAGACATCGAATCATGACACGGAGGTTCAGCCTGTTATTGATTCCTGTGAGTTGATTTTTACGCGGCGGGGGGCTGTTGTATTAGAGCGGGTTGGTACAGTGTCTTTTCTCACGGGGCGGGGGACCGCCCGGCTCGCTTGTTACCGTTGTTTTGCAATCGATTCCAGCGGGATTGTCCCTCGCATTTGCATAGGTTGGTACACGATCCACACGCCAGCAGCAAATAACATCACTACCAACATGGCCCAAGGGATGAAGGATTTGACGACTTGCGCCGCGTTTTGCGTGTTCCATGTCGCGATACGATAGGCAACGTACAGCGATCCCAAGAGGCCGAAATCTAAGAACAAAAGCTCTACCCTGGGGATCCAAGCAGCGGCACCTTCGCAGCATGCGCATGCCCATTCGGGAGTGCCCAACGACATGGCCCCCCAGTCTTGAGCAAATCGTTGCGTCACGGGCCAAACGGACGGCCAACTCGTGAAAAAATGAAATGAATAGTGAGCAAGCCACATGGCAAAGCCTAACGGCACGAGTGCGTAGGCAAATCGCGTGGCAGTGCGCACGGTTGATTCCCGCCTGTTCGCCCAGCGACGGCTGACGGTGGATGCCAATGCCACGAGGCACAGCGGCAAGATCACGAGCGCAAGTAAATAGCTGATGGAAACGATTACTCGAGGTGACAGGTTGGCGAATCGCTGAGCCAGTTGGCTTTGCCAATCAACAATTGGCCCGACCATGCCGGCCGCGTTGGCGAAGGCCCCGAACACCAACAGCAACACGAGTGCTGCAAGGTCGTAGCGTTGGCTGAAACGGCCAATGCCTGACCTCAGCGGATCGGCCCACAAAGTTTTTCCCGGTATCGACGCCAAAATTCCGACATTTTCATGGGGACAGGCACGGACGCAATCGAGGCAGAAGGTGCAATCCATGTTGCCGATCTTTTGCGGCTGGTAGAGGTGCGACGAGCAGCCGGCGGCGATTGCGTTGCCGCTAATACAGTCTCGCGACGTGCAAGTCGTGCAAACGTTCGAGTCGCGGACCGTGACTGAGAGCGGCGACACCAGGGATTGCACGAAATTGAACTGCCCAATGGGGCAAACATATTTGCAAAACGAGCCGGTCGAAAAGAAGCTATCGACCGCAAACGCGGCGACGAAGTAACCGACGACGAGCCAAGCGGTGATCCACGGATTGTTCCACAGTGAGAACGCTTCGTAACTCCACAAAAAAAGTGCAACGAGGATGACGGCGATCCATTTGTTACGCAATCTGTGTGGCCACGGCCTTCCCGCAGGAAGCAGTCGGCTGGCGAGCGTGTGCGGCAAGGTGAACGGACAGGCCATGCAAAAGAAGTTTCCGGCAATGAGCAGTGAAAAAATCAAAAGGCCTCGCCAATGAATCCACGGCACGACGCCGGCCAGGTTCATGGGCGCGTATTGCGGTCCCCAGAATCCATCGGCGATGACGAGGGCGGCGACGAGCCAGACGGCAAATTGCAATGCGCGGCGCGAATGACGCCACTGTAGAAAATGACCTAGGGCTGGGAGCTTTAGAAGATCGAAGCGGGAGGGGATCGCGGAATGGTTCGAGTTGGCACGACATGCGCGCGGTGTCCGGCTTGCTCGGGGCGGCAGAAGATAAGTGAGCGCGATCCAAAACATGGGGACCAACAGGGCCAGCGAGCCGGGAACCCACATCAACACACCGGCCGTATGTTGGTCACTCAGGGCTGTGATCCCGTACAAGCTTGGTATCTGCTCGTAGTGCGAGTAAAGCACGCGCGGCGAAAAGGTAATCCAGGCGGCAAGCACGGTGTTCTGCACATCGGCCAGTAGCAGATAAGGCAACAACCACCACTTTGGCCAACTCGGGCGGCTTGGGTATGGCCGAACGACCGGATACCAGAACACCAGCGCGGCGGCCATGAAGCTCGCGTGTTGCACGATATGCCATGCGTTGTTGGCAAGGCCAAGGTTATAGGCGACGGGTAAATGCCAAAACCATGTGGTGCCCACAAAAATTGGCAATGCCACCAGCGGATGCACCAGCCGAGAGAAAAAAGCTCGCATCCTGCGCGATCGCAACAATGGCACGATCCAATATCGCCGAATGGGCTGCGGCGACCCGCGAATGATGGGGAACATCGGCCAGCCAAGCCAGAGGAGTGGTGGCGCCACCAAGATCAGCAGCAAGTGCTGCAGCATGTGAGACGTAAGAAAGAACGAAGAAAACACTTCGATCGGAGAAGCGAGGGCGAGATAGAGCGCCAAGAGCCCGCCAATGAACGCTACGAATCGACCGGCACTCCATCGATGGGAATCATGCCGATTCAACTCGCGCCAGCCGACGGCATAAATGGCCGCCGCGGTTAACACCGATAGCGTTAGCCAGGGTGCAACAGGCCAAGAGCGCAGGATGGCATCGAACATGAGCTACCAGCTTTCATTCGCTCATTGGTGCGAAAACATCTCGCAGGCTTAGGTCGCCCGCTCCGGCCGGGAGTTGACCTTCGGGACGAAGGCTGACCAGAAAATCCACCACCGCGTTCATTTCGGCCGGGTTAATTTGCTTACCGTAAGCGGGCATGTTGCCGCCGCCGGGGGTGCCGTTGCTGATTTGGTCGATCAGTTGATTGCGCGTCATGCGGGTGCCGATGTCGGTGAGGTCGGGGCCGCGGTGCCCGCCGATGCCGTCGAGCGCGTGGCAGTTGCGGCAGTTCTTGTATTGAAATACGAGCGAGCCCTGCAGTTCGACTGGCGACGATCGCTCGACGATGTGTACGGGGATCGGATCGGCGGTCCAGGCGGTCATGTCTGGCGACCAAGGCGCGCGAACACCTTCGTAGGTGAGCGCGGCGAGCGTGGCGTAAATCGAAACCACCAGCAACACGGCAACGGGGCGACGGCTTGGGGCACGTTCGCCGCGGTTATTGATGAACGGCACGAGAAGGAGCGCGATGACGAGCACGACCGGCAGCACGAGCATAATGAACGTTTCAATCGCCGGCGGACTCAGCGACAGAAGCGCGAACAGCCACAAGAATGGCCATTCGGGGCGAGGGTTGGCACCGGCCAATGCGGGGTCTGGTGGGCCTGTAGGCCCTTTCGGCCCCACGATGGCCGCGATCACCACGACGATCGTGACGACGAGTGCAGAAAACAGAATATCCTTGAGCAGTGCGTCGCCCAGGAACGGCACGCCGCTTGTCTTGAGTTCTTTGTGGTACTCGGCATCGTAGGTGGCAGGATCGACGATTTCGCCGGGCACGGGTGGCTTGCTGACTCCGCAGCGAAGCACGAGCCAGAGGTGGATCGCGAGGAAAAACATCAACGCGCCAGGAATAATGAACACGTGCAGCGCGAAGAATCGGCTGAGCGAATCGCCGCCGATGATCGGACCGCCGAGAACCATGTCGACCACCCACGGGCCAATGAACGGCACGCGGCCAGCCATGGAACCGCCGACCGCGAGGCCCCAATAGGCGTCTGGATCCCAACGAAGAATTTGGCCGGTGAAGAACATGCCCATCGTGCAGACGAGCAGAAATACGCCGCATACCCAGGTTAGTTCGCGGGGATATTTGTAGGCACCGTGCAAGAAGACTTGCGTCATGTGGACGAGCAACATGACGACCATGGCCGAGCCAGAGTAATAGTGCAAAGCTCGCAGAAACCAACCGAGCGGGTGGTCGTAGTCGAGGTAGAGCAAACTTTCGTAGGCTTTGTCGGCGGCGGGGACGTAGACGAGTGAGAGGCCAATGCCGGTGATGATCTGGATCAGAAATAATGTCAGCGACGCACTGCCGAACACGTAGAACCAGCCTTTGGTGCCTTCGAGCTCGTGCGGCACGGGATGGCGCATCGTCGGCATAAGCACGTCGCTGATGCCGAGACGAGCGTCGAACCAATTGCCGATTTTTTTGAGCATGTCCTTCATGCGTTGCTGGCTGCCAAGGGGAATCAGGCGTTTTCCATAAGTGTGTTGTGGAGGGTTGGGTAATGCGGTGCTTGAATTTCGAGCCGGCCATCTGTTATTCGCCATGGAACATGGTAGAGACCTCGCGGTGGCGGGCCCGAAGCGTGCGAGCCGTCGGCATAATAAACTCCGCCGTGGCAGGGGCACATAAACAGGCCCGATTGCTGGAACCACGTTACGGGGCAGCCGAGGTGGGCACAGTTGACCGAAAGCACCAGAAACTGGTCGGCATTTTTATCGTCTTTGCCCTGGTAGCGAGCGTACACGCCTGTTAGCGCGGTGACGCCGTCCCAGGGTTGTTGCATGGGGTTGGGGAAATCGAGGCGGCGCGTTTCGTTCAGTGGGAATTCGTCTGCCGGACCGAGATCGACCCAGTAGATGGGATATTGGCGGCGGCCGAAGAAGTATCCGACGAGCGGCAAGCCAAGCGCGAACGTGCCGATGGCCGCGAAGATTCCCGTCAGCACGCGCAGGAACGAGCGGCGGCCGGTTGCGGGCGGCTGGCACGATTCGGAGCACGAAGGGGGGATGTTATCCATTGGCGAGTTAAGGGGTTGAATTCACGACGGTTCCGTTGGTGGCACGCCAGTCGGCAAGCAGCGCGACAAGGTCGTTGATGTCTTCCGAGGTTAGCGGCTGAAAATCTGCAGGGCGGCCGGTGTGTTCGTTGTAGGACGGCATGCCTAAGTCGGGTCGCCCGGTGATGATGATGCGGCGAAGCGCCTGGTCGCTGATAAGCGACAAGAAGGCCGAGGTGTTAATCACGTTCGTGGCGGTGCCATCACGAACTTTTCCGAGACCGTTCTGACCGTGGCAGCCGGCGCATGCGCGGCTGAAAACTTCCGCGCCGCGTTGCCGATTTCCGGCAACGGCTCCCGCGTTTTCGGTGAGTGCGTAAGCTGGAAGCGGATTGTCTGAGGGCTGGTCGGGCTTCCAATGCGTGCGAATTCCCTGGGCAAGCACGTCAATCTGTTCGTTGGTGAGTGGGCCACCTTTGTCTCTGGAAAACGGCGGCATAGGCGTGCCGGGGCGGCCGTTCTTCACCACGTTAAGAATTTGCTCGCTTGAAATAATTTCGACAAACAGTGGATCGTTCAAAGGAGGCGCGGGGCCAAGCTTACCGCCGCTGCCGTGGCAGCCGGCACAGTTGTTTGCGAACAGTTTGTCGAAGTCTAAAACTTGATCGGGCATGATCGGCTTATTGGCCGGGTTGGGTTTTCCGGGCAGATCATTGCAACCAAGCACGGCAACAAGCCACGACGCCACGGCCAAGTGCGCGAATCGAAGGCAGTAGTTTTTCGTCGCAGATTCCATGACTATTCAACCGCCTGTTGAGATCGCTCATTGGATGCTGGACCAGCGGGCGGAATATAAACCTGCTGGCTGAGGACCACGACCACGGCTGCTGCGATTCCGAACACGAACTGGGAAACGATGAACCAGGGCCAATCGATGTATTGCTGTAGCACGGGGTTTACCACACCCATCAGGCCGTACGACATGGCGGTCCATAGGAGTGGTAGCAGCAAACCTCCCCAGGCCAACGGGCCGGGGATTGCAACAAGCCGCGGCAACACGACCGCGAATGCGAGGCCAAACAGGATCGAAAGCAATGCGTGTACACCGAGGGCGGCTGTGAACCAATCGGCGCGGAAGGCTTGTAGTTCGGCTAGTGTGGGTGCGTCGGTAAACTGCTTAGCCATAGCGGCCAACAGATTTACCGGGTACCAAATGCTGTGGCCGGCGGCGATGCTCCAGAGGATGGCGGGGATCGGCATCAGTAGGCCGCCGGCGATTCCGCCTAATGTACCGGCCAGAATTCTGCTGCGATGTTCGATGCTCATGAACACCATCGCGGCAACGACACCGAAAATGAATTGCGAAAGCACGAACCACGGCCACTCGATTCCGGCGCGCACTTCGGGGTTCACACGGCCCAAGGCCACGAAGCTGGCCGCGGTCCACAAGAGCGGCATGAGTAACCCGCCCCAGGCGATGGGCTTGGGAACATCCGGCAGGGTGGGCATCAAAACGCCGTACAGTAGACCGAGGATTAGGGACACGACAATGTGAATCGCCACTGCCGCCACGAGCAAAGACGGATGGAACTGCTCAAGCTCGGCGATGCTCATTCGCCCCACACCGGGGAGCACCATGCCGGCGAGTAAGTTGCCGGGCCACCATATACCGTGCCCGCTGAAGTGGCCGTAAGCCAACGCCGGCAGGAGCATCACGATGCCCCCCACGATTCCGCCTTTAACGCCAGACGAAACAGGGTGCATTTTTACAGGAAGCCTTAGACGATAGCCGGGCACTCCCTGAACCAGCTTTTGGACTTTGCCGGGGGCAGGAACGACCGGTTTGGGCCGCATGGCGAGGGGAACGAATTCCTCGTGCATATGACCGAGAGGCGATGCTAACTGGGCGATCCAACGTGCTAACCCGAAAATGAAAACGACCGCGCCGACCGGGATGAAGATGAGGCTTGTAGCTATTCCCATCGCTAAGAGTGCAATACCCACTGCAAGCACAAGGGGCGCAGCAGTTGGCTTGGGCATTTCGACCCCATCGCGATCTTCGGCGGAGTGCGTTGATTGGCTCATGCTGCGCTGGCGCTCCGGCTCGCGATATAGACCACTAGGAAAACCACGATCCACACGGCATCTACAAAGTGCCAGTACCAGGCCACGAGTCGAACGCCGATGTGTTGCTCTCTTTGAATCGCTCCTCGCATGGCGAGCGCTAACAGGGTCACCATGGCGATGACACCAACCGTTACATGCAGGGCATGGAAGCCGACGAGCGTGTAGTAAGTTGTTCCAAACAAATTACGGCTAATGGTTAGTTGCTTGTGGTAGATCAGGTCGTGCCATTCGAAGGCCGTGAGTGCGAGGAACGCGATGCCGAGCAAAATCGTGATGGCTAGCAATCCGCGAAACCGGCCGTGGGTGCCCTGCTCTAGCGAGCGCTCGGCGGCGTGAATCGTGAAGCTGCTGCCGATGAGGCACAGCGTGGAAACGATCACGATCGGAAGTGTGAGTGCTTGCGCGGGCGTGGGACCAACGACGTCGTGTCCCATCATGGCGACATAGACAACGATGAGCGTGACGAAGAACGCGACTTCGGAGAGCAGAAAACTGGCCATGCCCCATTCGGGCGCGCTGAGCGTATGCTCGGGCACGATATCTGGCGGCACGGGGAGTTTTGCGGCAGAAGCTTCCATGATAAGGCTGGCGTTTTGTTTGCTATTCCTCGTAGAGCCAATCGGGATCTTGCGGGTGCTTGAGATCCCACAACGGGCGGCGACTATGGACGGTAGGTATCTGCTCGAAGTTGTAAGCGGGAGGCGGGGAGGTGGTCATCCACTCGAGCGTCCAGGCGTCCCAAGGGTCATCGCCAGCGGGTTTTCCGTTTCGTAGCGAAATGAGGATATTCCACACGAAGATTGCATAGCTGGGCACTTGTACGACCGCGCCTAGGGTGCTCAACATGTTCCAAATTTCCCAACCGTTGCCGGCTTCGTAGGTGTAGATTCGCCGAGGCATGCCGAGCACGCCGGAAATGTGCATGGGGCCGAACGTGAGGATGAAGCCGATGTAAAGCAACCAGAAATGCCACTTGGCCAATCGCTCGGAAAGCATGCGACCGGTGGCTTTGGGGAACCAGTAATAAATGCCGGCGAATGTTCCGAACAACGTTCCACCGATGAGCACCCAATGAAAATGGCCGACCACGAAGTAGCTATCGGAGAGTTGGAAATCGAACGGTGCGGTGGCAAGCATGATGCCGGTCAACCCACCGATGAGAAACATCGAGAGAAAGCCGAACGCGAACAGCATGGGGGCTTGCATACGAATTCGCCCGCCGTAGAGCGTGGCCAACCAGTTAAAGAATTTGATGCCGGTGGGAATCGAAACCAAGAATGTGGCCGTAGCGAAAAACAGATCGAGCGTTCTTCCCATGCCCACGCAAAACATGTGATGCGCCCACACGCCGAGGCTGATGAAAGCAATGGCCATGGTGGCGGCGGCCATGAATTCGAAACCAAAAATCACTTTGCGAGAGAAAACGGGAACGATTTCGGAAATAAAGCCAAAGACCGGCAAAATAAGGATATAAACCTCGGGATGGCCGAAGAACCAAAACAAGTGCTGCCAAAGATAAGCAGAACCGCCGTTAGGCACGTCGAAGAAATGCGCACCGAGCAGGCGGTCGAACATGATCATGACGAGTGCTGCCGTGAGCGGCGGGATGGCGAGCAGGATTTGGAACGAGGTCCAAATCATGGTCCACACGAAGAACGGCACTTTGCGCAGCGACATGCCGGGAGCCCGCATGCCGAAAATAGTGGCCAAAAAATTCACGGCGGCACTAATCGTGCCAATGCCACTGATGATGAGTCCTAAACACCAAAAATCGGTGGCGGCCGAGGGGCTGAACGTTTTAGAGGTTAGCGGGGCATAGGCGAACCAACCTAGTTCAGGGGCACCGCCCGTGATGAGGCTTGTGTAGGTTAGCAGGCCGCCGAGGAGCGTGATCCAGAACCCGAATGCGTTGAGGCGCGGGAACGCCATGTCGCGGGCTCCGATCATCAGCGGCACAAGATAGTTTCCCATGCCGATGAGAATCGGCATGCCGACGAAGAACACCATCGTGGTGCCGTGCATCGTAAAGAGCTGATTGAACACCTCGGGGCCGACGATGTCGTTGCCTGGCACGGCGAGTTGCCAACGCATGACCATCGCTTCCAGCCCGCCGATGACTAGAAACACGATGCTCATGATGACATACATGATGCCGATTCTCTTGTGATCGACCGTGGTCGTCCAATCGTGCAGCACGCCGCCGATTCCCGATGTTGCGTACTCCGAGCGCGGAGCCGCGTATTCATAGTCGTGATGGGAATCGACAATCGACATGAATGCGATACGGTATTAAAGTTGCTAAAAGGTTTGGAGATGCAAAAACTACTTCAAGGTTTTGAGGTAATCAACGATCGAGTCGAGGCGTGCTGCGTCGAGCTTGAAATCGGGCATCAAGCATCCCTGTTTGATCACTTGAGGGTCTTTAACCCATTGGTGCAAATTTTCTGGCGTGTTAGGAACGGTGCCGGCGGCGAGCGTTTCGCGCGACATCAAATGCGTGAGATCGGGCGCGTAGGAGCCGTCTGCGATCGTGCCTCGCACACGATGACAGTTGATGCAAGATTCGGCCAAGAATGCGTCTTTGCCTTGGCTAACGGCAGGATCCTCTGCCGCCGGCTGAGCTTCTTTCTGTAGCCAGTTCTCAAACTCTTCTTTAGGATGAACGTACACACGTAGCAGCATATGTGCATGCTGAGCACCACAGAACTCGGCGCATTGACCCCGCTGCAAACCGACCTCTTTCGTTTCGAGCTTGATCAGGTTCGTGCGACCAGGGATGAGATCGACTTTACCGGCCAGCCTGGGCACCCAGTAGCTGTGGCAAACATCGGCCGACTTGAGGATAAGGTAGGTTGGGCGAGACGTGTTATCGTCACTCGCCGGGATGTGCAGTTCGTTCGCCGTGGCAAAGCCCAACTTGCGCCCGTCGTACGTTTCATAAATGTATTCCCACCACCACTGGCGGCCGATGACCGTAACGATCAGCGTGTTATCTCCCTCGGCAGGCGTGGGAAAAGTCGGCTCGACATCCCACAGGGTCCGCGTTGTCACGAGGACCAGAAAAAAAACGATCATCGTGGGAGCGGCCGTCCATGCTACTTCGATCGGCATACTGGCATATACTTGTGGAGGCTCGCCGAGCGATACTTGATTTGCGGGAACGCGAAATCTCCAGACCGAGTAATAAAGAACACTGGAGACCACCAGGAAAATCACCCCGGTAACCGCGAAAACCAAGATTGCCAGTTTGACGATCGATGCCGCACTGGGAGAAACGGGCTCGAAGATTGACAGACTACCGGCCAACACTATCCTCGGTGGCGAGACCACGAATGGTCTTACGTGAGCCACCGTTCCGTAACGGGGATCACGTGTCTGGTATATTGAGTCGCGAAGTACACGGCTCACGAATCACACTGGGCGGAGTATAACATATCGAGTTGCCGTTGCAACTCGGCAAACTCATCTCACGTACTCATGGGCATTATCGCGACATGTGGTTACAATTCGGTTTCGTGATGCTCTACCTTATAGCCGGTTTCAAACTGAAGTATTGGAGTTCATTCGTTCAAAGTCTCCGAGAAAGCCGGTCTCATAGAGGCTGGCTACAGTTGAAACCAATCCAACCATCGAGAACGCATTTCCGCGATGACTGCTAATCCTGAGAAGCAACGACTGGCAGATCATGATGCGAAGCAGGCAAATTGGAAACGCTGGGGAACTTATCTAAGCGATCGCGCCTGGGGCACCGTGCGCGAAGATTACAGCGACGATGGTGATGCGTGGAATTACTTTCCACACGATCATGCTCGAAGTCGCGTCTACCGCTGGAACGAGGACGGAATCGGCGGTTTTTGCGATGAAAAACAGCATTTATGCCTTGCCGTGGCCCTCTGGAACGAGAAAGATCCGATTCTCAAAGAGCGGATGTTCGGGCTCAGCAATTTGCAAGGCAATCACGGAGAAGACGTTAAGGAGTATTACTTCTTCCTCGACGGAACGCCCACGCATTCTTATATGCGAATGGTCTACAAGTATCCACAGGTCGAATATCCGTACGATGAACTCGTTGCCGAGAACGGCCGGCGAACTCAGGAACAACCCGAGTATGAACTGTTCGACGCACTCAAGGACACGTTCCTTGCCAATCGTTATTTCGATGTGTTCATCGAATATGCGAAGGCAGGCCCCGAGGACATCCTATGCCGCATCACGGCCTGCAACCGTGGGCCGGCTCCCGCACCGATCCATATCCTGCCTCATCTCTGGTATCGCAATACGTGGACCTGGGAGGTCGATCAAGCTCCCGAGGTCATTCGCTCGACCGGCCCTGGCGCGGCCGCAACGACTCACAAAGTGCTGGGCGATCGCTATTGGTATGCCCAAGCAAGTGACGGTCAGCAAATCGCCATGCACTTCACCGAGAACGAAACGAACTTCGAGCGTATTGACAACGCACGGAATTCGTCGCCCTACGTGAAAGATGGAATCAACCGAGCGGTTGTGGAAAGCGAGGCGAGTGCCGTCAATAACAAGCAAGGCAGCAAGCTGGCCGGTCATGCTCATGCCCTGGTGGCAGCCGGTGGAAAATTCTCCGTCGATGTGCGATTCTCGCCCAAGCCGCACGCGAAACCGTTTGCAGATTTCGATACCGTTCTTGTGGCTCGCAAAGAAGAATGCGGCGCGTTCTACGACGAGTTCCACCCCGACAACTTCAGCGACGACCAGCAGTTAGTGGGTCGGCAAGCATTCGCCGGGCTACTGTGGTCGAAACAATACTACCACTACGACGTGTGGCGTTGGCTCAAGGGCGATTCCACGCAGCCCGCCCCACCCGAGTCGCGCTGGAAGGGACGCAATCATAAGTGGAAGGAGCTTCACAACGCCGATGTGATCCTGATGCCAGACACTTGGGAGTATCCCTGGTATGCTTCTTGGGATCTGGCATTCCATTGCGTGGCGATGTCGCACATCGATCCGGAGTTTGCAAAAACCCAATTGCGGCGTTTAGGGTTTGAGTGGTATCAACACGCGAACGGACAATTCCCCGCCTATGAGTGGGATTTCGACGACGTCAATCCGCCTGTAACCGCGTGGGCCGCTTGGCGCGTCTACCAAATCGATCGCGATGCCAAGGGAATTGGCGATACGGTTTTTCTGCAGGAGATACTCCAGAATGAAATGCTGAATTTCAATTTCTGGCTGAACCGTAAAGACAGTAGCGGGCGCGACATCTTTGGCGGCGGCTTTTTGGGGATGGATAACATCGGCGTGTTCGACCGCGACAAACCCTTGGCCGATGGCGGGCAGTTGGAGCAAAGCGACGGCACAAGCTGGATGGCGCTTTACTGCATCATCATGCTCACGATTACCACGGAGTTGTCGAAGACCGAGCCGTTTTACCAAAACATGGCGGTGAAGTATTTCGAGCACTTCCTCTACATTGCCCATGCGATGACGAACATCGACGGCGCGGGCATCGACTTGTGGGATTCCGATGACAAATTTTTCTACGACGTTGTTTCGCTTCCCGATGGGAAGACGATCCCGCTGAAGATTCACTCGATGGTGGGCCTTGTGCCGTTGTTCGCGGTGTTTGCCGCATCTCCCGAACGAACGCACAGCATGGAGGAGTTTCTCAAGCGTACGCGATGGTTCATCGAGCATCGGCCCGACTTGCTGGCCAATGTCGCTCCGCCGCAGGACATAGGACCAGAAGGGCGCGGCTTGATGGCGATCCTGACCACGGAGCGCCTTGTGGATGTGCTACGGCGAATGCTCGATCCGTCGGAGTTTCTTTCCGATTACGGAATTCGCGCGCTCTCGAAATACCACTTGGATCACCCTTACGAGTTGAATCTCGATGGGCAGGATTACACGGTGAAATATCTGCCCGCGGAATCAGACAGCCGACTTTTCGGTGGTAATTCAAATTGGCGCGGGCCCATTTGGTTTCCGGTGAACTACATGCTCGTGCGTTCGCTGCATGAGTTTTCGCTGTATTACGGTGATAGCCTCAAAGTCGAATGTCCGACCGGCTCGGGCACCATGCTCACGCTGGATGGCGTTGCGCATGAAATTGCCAGCCGACTCGTGAAAATCTTCCTCCGCGATCCCGAAACCGGTTGCCGGGCTACCTTTGGAGCCAACGAATACTTTCAAACCGATTCTCATTGGCGCGACTACATCCAGTTCTCCGAGTACTTCAATGGAGATACGGGGGCCGGCGTAGGAGCGAGTCACCAAACAGGATGGACTGCGCTAGTTGTTTCTCTGCTCTACGAATACTGGGAGCAGCATGGGCGTGACTAGCATTCAAAGCGGTCGTTCGTTTCCGCTCGGCGCAACAGTACAGGCCGATGGCGTCAATTTCTGCTTGTACTCGAAGAATGCAATTGCAGTTGAATTGCTGTTATTTGAAAACGCGGCCGATGACTCGCCGACTTCTTCCATTCGACTTGATCCCGCGAAGCATCGAACGGGCGACTACTGGAACGTGTTGGTCCAAGGACTGACGGCAGGACAACTTTATGGCTACCGTGTTATTGGCCAAACCGACAACACACGAGGCACTCGGTTTGATCCTCAGAAATTACTGATCGATCCCTACGCGCGAGCCGTTGCCAACACGGAGAATTACGTTCGGGCGAATGCGGCCAAGCCCGGCGATAACACTGCTACCGCGCTCAAGTGCGTCGTGGTGGATTTGAATGATTACGATTGGGAAGGCGACGAGCCTTTACGTCGTGCGTTTATCGACTCAACGATCTACGAACTTCACGTGGGCGGTTTCACGAAGAATCCCAATTCGCACATCGCCGCGGAAAAGCGCGGCACGTATGCCGGGGTAATCGACGCGATTCCTTACCTCAGCGACTTGGGTATCAAGACAGTCGAGATCATGCCTGTTCAGCAGTTCGATCCTCAGGCAGCTCCCAATGGCGTGAATTACTGGGGCTACCAGCCGATTTCCTGGTTCGCGCCGCATCGCCCGTATTGTTTTGCCAACGATATTTTGGCCCCCGTCCGCGAGTTTCGCGACTTGGTGAAGGCGCTGCATCAGGTCGGTATCGAAGTGATTATCGACGTGGTATTTAACCATAACGCCGAAAGCGGTGCTGACGGTCCCACGCTCTCACTGCGCGGCATCGATAACCCCACCTACTATCTGCTTGATCCGACCGACCCCACGCAGTATATCGACGACACGGGTTGCGGCAACACGATCAACAGCAACGAGCCCGTGGTTCGGCAACTCATTCTCGAGTGCCTGCGTTACTGGGTCGTTCACATGCACATTGACGGATTTCGATTCGATCTGGCAGCTAGCCTTTCGCGGGGAATCGATGGCAAGCCGCTCGAACATCCGCCGATTTTAGACAACATCGAAGCCGACCCTGTTCTATCGGGCACCAAAATCATTGCTGAAGCCTGGGACGCGGCGGGGCTCTACGAGGTGTCCAACTTCGGAAGCGAACGCTGGTCGGTTTGGAATGGCCAGTTCCGCGACCATGTTCGCCGCTTTGTTCAAGGCGCACCGAACACGGTGGGCCCCTTGGCCGACAACCTCGTGGCCAGTGCGAACCTGTTTCACCACGAAAAGCGCCTGCCAAGCCGAAGTATCAATTTCATTACCGCCCATGATGGTTTCACGCTGAACGACCTCGTTAGCTACGACCAGAAGCACAACGAGGCCAACGGCCAGTCGAACCAAGATGGCAGCAACGACAACTTCAGTTGGAACTGCGGAATAGAAGGCCCCACCAACGATCCAAAAACCGAATCACTACGCCGGCGACAAATTCGCAATTTGCTCACGATTCTGTTCATGTCCGAAGGCAGGCCCATGCTGCTGATGGGCGACGAGGTGCGACGCACACAACATGGCAATAACAACGCGTATTGCCAGGACAATCTCATTTCCTGGTTCAATTGGGATGATGTGCAACGCCATGCAAACACTCGGCGGTTCGTGCAAGAACTGATTCGCTTTCATCAGCAATCCCCAGTTTTTTACGATCAAACCTTCTGGGGCGAGCCGGGAGCTACCAATATCACTTGGCACGGGTTGCAGCTAAATCGACCCGATTGGGGTGAGAACTCCCACTCGCTCGCGTTCGAATTACTGCATGAAAAGAGTGGCGAGCACCTTATCGTGCTACTGAATGCCTACTGGGAGCCGCTACGATTCGAGTTGCCCCGGGCGACAAGTGGACATGCTTGGCACCGATTCATAGACACTGCGCTCGATTCTCCGCTAGATATTTGCCCTTCCCCATGGGCAACACTGAGCGAACAAGAGATTTATTCCTGCCAAGCCCGATCGAGTGTGGTTTTGGTGAGCAGCCCTGCCGATTGATTTTTTGAAGCATTTCCGTTGAAAGGAGCCGGCCATGGCAAATTCGTACGATGTCATCATTATCGGCAGCGGTGCTGGTGGCGGTACGCTGGCGTATCATCTGGCTCCGTCGGGCAAGCGAGTCTTGATTCTGGAACGTGGCGACTGGCTGCCGCGAGAGCCCGAGAATTGGTCGGCGGAAGAGGTGTTCGTCAACAACCGCTATGTGTCTCACGATATTTGGCGAGACAAAAACGGCAAGCCCTTTCAACCGGGCGTTCATTACTTTGTTGGCGGAGCCACCAAAATGTACGGCGCGGCGTTGTATCGGTTGCGTGAGGAAGACTTCGCCGAGCGGCAACACGAAGACGGCGTATCGCCAGCATGGCCGATCAGCTATGAAGAACTGGAACCCTATTACACGCGGGCCGAACAGCTTTACCACGTGCATGGCGCGCGTGGCGAAGATCCCACGGAACCGCCGGCAAGCGCCCCCTATCCTTACCCGCCTGTTGAACACGAGCCACGCATCGCCAAGCTGGCCGCAGACTTGGCCCGCGCCGGGTATCATCCGTTTCATTCTCCTTGCGGGATCATGCTCAATGCGGCCAACATGCCTTACAGCCGCTGCGTCCGTTGCATCGATTGCGACGGCTTCCCCTGCCTCGTACACGCTAAAAGCGATGCCGAAGTGCTTGCCGTGCGGCCAGCTTTAGAGCACTCGAACGTTACGCTTGTTCGCAACGCGATGGTTACGAAGCTTACGACCAACACGGCCGGAACCGAGGTTACCGGTGTGGAAGTGCTTCAGGGCGGTAAGCGCGAAGTTTATCAAGCAAGCATCGTGGTCGTTTCCTGCGGTGCGGCCAACTCGGCCAAGTTGCTGTTGATGTCTGCCAACGACAAACACCCGCGCGGCCTGGCCAACGGTTCCGACCAACTGGGCCGAAACTACATGTTCCACAACAGCCAGGCTGTGTTGGCATTGTCGAAGGAGCCGAACCCCACGCGATACCAAAAGACGCTTGGCCTCAACGACTTCTATTTTGGCATGCCCGGCTACGAGTTCCCGATGGGCAATATCCAGATGGTCGGCAAATCGCAGGCACCCATGTTTCGCGGCGAGAAGCCGATCGAAACGGCACTCGCGCCGCAATGGTCGCTAGAAATGATCGCCCGCCACGCCGTGGACTTTTGGTTATCGACCGAAGATTTACCACGCACGGAGAACCGCGTCACCGTCGATGCCGAAGGCGGCATCACGCTTTCGTACACGCCAAGCAACCAAAACGCCAAGTCGATGCTGTATGGAAAGTTAAAGTCGATGCTTAATCAACTCGACATGCACGACCACCTGATCCCGCGCAATCTTTACATGAAGAACGAAATCGATCTTGGCGGCGTGGCTCATCAGGCGGGTACCTGCCGTTTCGGGCGCGACCCGAAATCCTCTGTACTGGATGTAAATTGCAAGGCCCACGAGTTGGACAATCTTTATGTGGTCGATACGAGTTTCTTCCCTAGTATCGGCGCTGTGAACCCGGCTCTTACCGCCATGGCCAACGCGCTGCGAGTTGGCGATCATCTGTTGGAACGCTTGAACTAGACTGCTATCTTTCAACCTCAAGGAGTCGAAGCCATGAATCTTAAAGGAAAAGTCGCGATCGTCACCGGCGGCAACAGCGGGATCGGCATGGCGATCGTGCTTGAACTAGCTCGGCAAGGCGCGAACATCGTGATTGATTATATTTCTCATCCAGAAGCCACCGACGCGCTGGAAAAGCAGGTCGTCGCACTCGGCGACCAGGCGATTGGCGTAGATGCTGATGTGAGCAAAGTTGCCGACCTCGAGAAGCTCGTGGCTGCGGCAGTCGCTAAGTTTGGGCGCGTCGATATCATGGTGAACAACGCCGGTATCGAAACGCGTACCTCGGTACTCGATACCACGGAATCCCAGTATGATAAAGTGCTCGATGTGAATCTGAAAAGCGCGTTTTTTGGTACTCAAATCGCGGCACGGCAGATGATCAAACAGGGCCAGGGCGGGCGGATCATCAACATTACCTCGGTACACGAAGACTGGCCGATGCCCGGCAACACGGCGTATTGCTTGTCGAAAGGCGGCATACGGATGCTCACGCGTACGGCCGGCGTGGAATTAGCGCCGCACAATGTGCTAGTCGTGGGCGTGGGCCCAGGCGCTGTGGCCACTCCGATCAATCTTTCCACGATGAAAGACCCGGTGCTTCTCAAGAAGCTCGACTCGGCAATTCCTTTAGGACGAATGGCAAAGCCTGAAGAAATCGCCAGCGTGGTTGGCTTCCTGGCCGGAGACGGAGCAAGCTACATGACCGCCACGACAGTGTTCGCGGACGGCGGCATCATGCAAAGTAGCCCAGGACTATAACCGTTTCTCGGTGCGCACAATCGTGTGGAGTACGAACGATGGCACAATTGCCTCATGTGGCGGTCCTTGGCGCGGGTTTTGGCGGAATCGGAGCTGCTCAAAAGCTGCGCGACGCACCGATTCGCCTCACGATCATCAACAAGCACGATTACCACACGTTTCAACCGTTGCTCTACCAGGTTGCGACCGACGAGTTGGCACCGGCCGAAGTCGGCCACCCAGTGCGCGAGCTATTGCATCGCCACAAGGATTGGGAGTTTCACCAGTGCGAAGTGCAAAGCATCGATCTGCCTAACAAAAAGGTACTTGTCGATGGAATGCCGGCAATTGAGTACGACTACTTAATCATCGCACTCGGAGCCGTGGTGAATTTCCATGGCACGCCTGGTGCTGCGGAGCATTCCTTTCCTCTCTACACCATGCCCGATGCGATTCGGCTTCACGACCACATTCTCAAGATGTTCGAGCAAGTCGATAAAACCCCGGCGCTTATCGACGACGGTGCGCTCACCTTTTGCATCGTGGGCGGCGGCCCGACCGGCACGGAGCTTGCCGGGGCGATGGCGGAACTGCTTCGCTCAGAACTCGCCGACGACTACCCCAACGTGCCGATCGAGAAAGTGCGCATCGTGCTGTACGAGCATTCTCCTAACCTGCTCGGCCCGTTCAAACCTAAACTTCGGGAGTATGCTGAAAAAACTCTTTCTGCGCGTGGAATAGAAATCCATACCGGTTCGGGCGTTCAGGAAGTCGGTGCCACGCAAATCAAACTGGCAAATAGCGAGGTTGTAAAAACCCACACTCTGATTTGGGCCGCTGGGTTGGCGGCAAACCCCGTCACAGCAACACTCGGCATCGAGCTTGCTCCGGGCGGCCGCATTCCGGTTAACTCCCAGCTACAGTTACGCGACCACCCAGAAGTGTTTGCGGTGGGAGACATCGTCTCGGCGGTTGATGCCAAGACCGGCAAGCCGCTGCCTGGGCTCGGGGCGGTGGCACTGCAGCAAGGCCGCTATGTTGGCAAAAGCATCGCACAAATTTTGAACGATCAGCCGACGCCGCCGTTTGAATATGTCAATAAAGGCACCATGGCCCAGGTCGGCCGGGGGGCGGCAGTCGTCGAGTTGCCGGGTGGCGAAACCCTACAGGGCCCAGTTGCGTGGCTAGCCTGGCTTGGCGTTCATCTCAGTTTGCTCAGCGGAGCCGAGGAGAAAACAAGCGTTTTCGTCGATTGGGGCTGGAACCTGCTCACGCGCGAACGTGACAAGCGGATCATTTTGAACGACGATTAACGTTTGCACGCCGCCAATGCTCAGCTAGGCCGTGCCCATGCACAGGCACAAGGCCATGCGATTTTCGAGCTTCTGGTGCGAGCATCATGCTCAGGATCCCTCCCGCGCACACGAGGAGTATTCCGAGGATGGATATCCAATCCAACTCATTCTGCCATACGATCCAGCCGATGAGTCCCGAAAAAATCACCACGGAATAATTGAACGGTGCGATTTGCGAAGCGGTCGCGTGCTGGTAGGCAAAAATGATGAAGAGTTGGGCCAGCGCCATAAACACGCCGACTCCGATGAGCAGCCACCATTCGCGAGGCGTAGGCATGCTCCACTGGGCGATCGCAAACGGTAGTGTCGCGATCGAGCCGATCAAAAAGTAATAGAATAAAATCGTGTCGGGCTTATTCTGGCCAGAGAGTTTGTTGACGCTCACCAGGGCAATTGCCGAGAACAATGCCGCGATGAGCGCGATCAATGCAGACGGATTCGTCAACAACTCCGGGCCGGGCCGAATAATCAACACTACGCCGAGGAAGCCGACCAGCAGGCTTAAGGCAACTGGCCAAGTTACGGGGGTGCGGCTCCACAAAAATGCCACCAGCGGTATGAACAGCGGCGCAGCGTTTACCAACAACACGGCGTCTACCAGCTTCATTTGGTGGACAGCCCAGAAATAAAGCAGTTGGGAAAGAAGACCCGATATTGCACGAACCACATGCAGCGGAAACTGGTTCGTGCGCAAATCCTTGATGCCATGCCGTAAGGTCCAGGGCAGAAACATCAACAGGCTAATGAAGCTTTGGAAGAACCCGATAACAGCAGTAGGAACGTGGCTCGCTGCCTTACCAAATGCGCTCATCACCGCGACACAGAAAAATGCCAGAACGATCAGCGCGACACCTAAAAATAACTGACGCCTCATAAGCCGGCCGTGCTCCTTGCTTATCCGCCGAACGGCGTCTCCGGAATACCACGCACGCCTGGATTCACAGCGAACAAACTTCCCGATAGAGGGTATTGGGAAATCTGCTCGGGTGTTAGCGTTTCGCGTGCGGTGGTAATGTAGAGAACATCCAAATTCTCGCCACCGAAAATACATCCACACGGCCGAGGCACGGGGAGCCGCACTTCGCACTCGATTTTACCTTCGGGCGAATAGCGAACCACTTTGCCGATGGCATTATGCACGCTCCAAACGTGCCCCTCAGCGTCTACGGTGAGGCCATCGGGAAAACCGCCGCTGGCGGGATCTAGAGAAGCGAATTCGCGGCGGTTTGAAATCGTGCCCGTCTCTGCATCGAAATCATAAGCATAGACGGCATATCGAAAACTTTCCGTGAAATACATCGTGCGATTGTCGGGACTCCAGCCCATGCCGTTGGCACAGCACACATTGCGTTGGTGACACGAAATTGTGCCGTCCGGATCAAACCGATAGAGAGCCCCTGCGGGCGACTTCCATTTCACGTTGTCCATGGTGCCCGCCCAGAATCGGCCCTGCCGATCGCACTTGGCATCGTTGAAGCGATTCTCCGGCTTGTCTTGCTCGGGATCTCCCCGGTAAGTCAACTGCCCCGACTCCAGATCATACAACGCAAAATCTTTCTTGAGAGACAGCAGCAGGCTACCTAGCGAGCATAGCGCGATCGCGGTAACGGGCTCCGGCAAATGAAACGTTTCGTTCTTGCCCGACTCTGGATCGTATCGATGAATTTTCTGCCCCGTAATATCGCACCAGTACAGACGGTGCTCCGACGGAGACCAAACCGGCGATTCACCAACGATTGCCTCTTCGCGGGCAACGCATTCGGCTTCAAGAACATCCATGCGGGCAGTTTAGTACATCGACGGCCCAAGTCAACGCTGAGAAGGCTGGCCAACTCCCCAGTGCTGGCCCTCATGAAAACCGCAAGCGGCCCGGCGACATAATTTCAACTCCTTACGAAGCCCTGCTATCGTGTGCAATACTATGTCACAATCAATCCGTTAATGTTTAGTCGTCCCCAACCCGCACTGAATCCATGCCCGACATCGAGCACATTTTGCGGCAGTCGAATTTCACGGCCGCCGATTGGGTTATCGTAGCCGCCTATCCGCTTGTTTCCGTCCTCGTCGGCCTGTACGTGTGGAAGCTCGTCAAGAGCATGAAGGACTTTGTGACGGCAGGACAAGGCTTGGGCATCTGGCTCGGTATCGCTTCGATGACCGGTACCGAAATCGGACTCATCACCGTGATGTACAGCGCCCAAAAAGGTTTCACGGGCGGTTTTGCTGCGTTTCACATTGCTCTGGTGGCCGGCATCGTTACGTTCGTCGTCGGGGCCACGGGGTTCATTGTTTATCGACTGCGCGATATGCAGGTGCTAACGATCCCCGAGTTTTACGAACGGCGGTTCGATCGCAAAACACGCATACTCGGCGGCATCATCATGGCGCTCGGCGGCATTCTCAATATGGGGCTGTTTTTGAAAGTTAGCTCCATGTTCATCGTGGGCGTCACCGGTTGGTCAGCTTCGAGCACTGCTTTGCCTGCGGTCATGATTTTTTTGAGCGTGCTTGTCCTCATTTACACATGCCTGGGCGGCATGATCTCTGTCGTCATTAATGACTACATCCAATGCGTGGCACTTTCGTTCGGCTTGTTGTTCGCCTCGGTACTCGCGATTTGGAAACTAGGCTGGGGGCGCATCTTCGACACCATCGAACAGGTCATGGGGCCCAGCGGCTTCGATCCCACCATCGCGGAAAGCGGCTTTGGCTGGGAATACATTGTTTGGATGGCGTTCCTAGGGCTAGTAAGTTGTGCAATTTGGCCGACCTCGGTCGCTCGCGCCCTCTCGATGGAAAATGCCAAGGCCGTCAAACGACTTTACATGTTTGCCTCGCTCTCGTACCTGATTCGATTTTTGATTCCTTACTTCTGGGGAATTTGCGCATTTGTTTACATTTGGTCGACACCCTCGTTGAAAGAGGCGTTCTTTCCGGGCGGTTATCCGCCGCCAGTAACGCTGCCTGACGGAACGGCCGCCGTCGACAACTTGTTTGCGACTCCCATCTTTCTGGGGCAACTCATTCCTGCGGGCGCTCTTGGCCTCATCACGGCCAGCATGGTTGCGGCATTCATGGGGACTCAAGATAGTTACCTGCTGTGCTGGAGTGCCGTGCTAACTCAGGACGTGGTAGCGCCGATTTATGAATCCACGAATCGCACTCTATCGACTAAAGCACGCATTGCCCTCACGCGAATGTTCATCGTCGTGATTAGCATCTATTTGATTTATTGGGGCATCATTTACGGCGGCAAAGATGATGTATGGGACTACATGGCCGTCACCGGTGCGATTTATTCGTCTGGTGCATTTGCCGTGTTAATTGGCGGACTCTATTGGCGTCGCGCCAGTTCCACGGGTGCCTTTTTAGCGCTGATCGCGGGGTTAAGCGCATTACTCGGATTGGGCCCTGTTCAAGATGCGATTGGAATCGACATCCCCAGCGCCCGAATCGGATTGGGCACGATCGCAACGACCGTGCTTGTCATGGTGATCGGTTCCCTGGTTTTTCCCGACAAAGCTTTAACAAACGACGCTCAGAACCAAGGAGTTCCTCATGTCGCTTGATTTTTGGATTGTTCTGTGGAAGGGCACCTTTATCATTGGCGTACTGCTGTTCGCCGCCTTGGCTGTTGTCGTCGCGGTTGGTGGGGCGCGAGACATCGTGCGATTGCTTCGCACCCTGCGCGCGGAGAAACCGAATGATCAATAGGTGGTGTATAATTTTGTCTCACGCAGAGGCGCGGAAGGCAGCAGTGTTCCGTAGCATCCTAGCCCTAACGGGCAACGCCGTTAATCCTCTTTTCAATTCAAAGAGTCCGCAGATAACGCAGATAGATCGACTAATTGGCGGCGGTTTCAGGTCCCTTGTTGTTTTTCTTGGAATTGCAAAATCTGCGAACATCTGCGTCACCTGCGGACAAAAAATCGTTGACCGCGTAGACATCAGGGGGATCAGCCTGCCACTTCGCTGACGCCAAGCACTTCCTAGGTTAAACTGGTATCGGCTCGGCTAGTCCGTAACCAAACGATGTAGCGGGTTGATGATACACCATTCAACGCAACAGCGACTATCGGCAGCGATTACACTGCTGCTCTTCCTGGGGTTGTCCTGGAACGCGCGCGCCGCGGAGAAGCCGGTGAGCTTCGCCAACGAGGTCAAACCGTTGCTCGCTCGACGCTGCTTCAGTTGCCACGGCCCCACCACAGCCGAAAGCGGGCTGAGGCTCGATGAAGCTGCTGGTGCAACAGCAGAACTCGATTCTGGCAGCCGCGCCGTCGTCCCTGGCGATATTGACCACAGCGAATTACTCGTTCGCGTCACGTCGTCGGACGAAGCCTTGCGGATGCCGCCCGAGGGCAAACCGCTCACCACTGAAGAGGTTGAAATACTTCGCAAGTGGATCGCGAGTGGAGCAAAGTGGGAAAAGCATTGGGCTTTTGTCCCGCCCGAGCGGCACGCCCCCCCAAAAGTTTCTAACCCGGCATGGTCGAAGAACCCGATCGACGCGTTTATCTTCGCTCGATTGGAGTTGGAGAGACTGCGGCCGGCTCCCCCGGCCGACCGGCGCACACTCGCACGTCGTGCCTATTTCGATTTGCTCGGTTTGCCACCCACGGTAGAGCAAATCGATGCGTTTGTTAACAACGCGCGCGGCGACACATGGCAGCAGTTAGTCGATACGCTCTTAGCATCGCCTCACTACGGCGAACGATGGGGACGCCATTGGCTCGACTTAGTGCGTTTCGCGGAAACGAACAGTTTCGAGCGCGATGGCCTGAAGCCCAACGCCTGGAAGTATCGCGATTACGTCATCCGTTCGTTCAATGCAGACAAACCCTACGACCAGTTTTTGCGCGAGCAGTTGGCTGGTGACGAATTAGATACCGTCACAAACGAAACCATGATTGCGACCGGTTACTATCGGCTTGGCACGTGGGACGATGAACCGGCCGATCCGTTGCAAGCACGTTACGATGAAATTGACGACTTGGTATCTACCACAAGCCAAGCCGTTTTGGGGCTTACGATAGGTTGCGCGCGGTGCCATGATCACAAAATCGATCCGATCCCGCAGACAGACTACTACGGGCTCGTCGCTTTTTTTGCGGATGTAACGCCGTATGCCAGTATCCACGAGCGCGATCCGGCTAGGTTCAGCCTGTGGGACATGTCATCGGCCGAAGATCGTTCCAAGCGAGCAGAGCTTCGGGCGAACGCCGAGAAAATTCGACAAGAGATGACAAGCATCGAAGATGCGGGGATCGCTCGCATGTCGTCGGGCGATCAAGAAATTGGGCGTTCCCCCGACCGACAAAAACTGATCGAGCAGAAGTTAGAGCAATTCCTCAATACTTCCGAGTGGCGGCTTTATGAGGAAACATCTCGAAAGTATCGGTCAATCAACGACGAGATTAAAAACTTTCCGCAGCCAGAATCGGCATTGGCACTGGCGGTTTGCGAGCCACGGCCGGAGCCTACCCGTTTGCTGATGCGAGGAAATCCATACTCACCGGGCGACGTGGTGGAACCGCATTATCCAGAGTTATTTGGCGATCCCGCGCCGTCGATTGCTGTTGCCGCGGAAGATGCAAGGTCGGCTGGCCGCCGCCGCGTGTTTGCCGAATGGGCCACCTCGCCACGCAATCTGCTCACAGCCCGTGTGATTGTCAACCGTGTGTGGCAGCATCATTTCGGGCGCGGTCTGGTACGATCGTCGAGTAATTTCGGTGGCTTGGGCACGCCGCCAACGCATCCCGAATTGCTCGACTTCTTAGCCTTGTGGCTGATCGACCATAACTGGCAACTCAAGCCGCTGCATCGATTGATTATGACGTCGAACGCCTACCAAATGTCGTCGCAAGCCGAGGAACGAGCGCTGGCAATGGATCCCGCCAATGATCTGCTATGGCGATTCGACATGCGGCGACTGGGGGCCGAGGAGGTGCGCGACGCGGCACTTGCCACCTCGGGGCGATTGAATCCCACCATGTTTGGGCCGGGGTTTTATCCGAAGCTCTCGCAGGAAGTGCTGCAAAGTCAGTCGCGCCCCGGGGATGGGTGGGGAAAATCGACACCCGAGGAGCAAGCCCGACGGAGCATTTACATTCATGTGAAACGATCACTCCTTACACCGCTTTTGACCGCGTTCGATTTTCCGGATGTAGACGCAAGTTGCGAAGCGCGGTTCGTAACCACCCAACCAGGGCAGGCGCTTGCCATGCTGCATAGCGAGTTCATGAACGAGCAGGCGGCACGGCTTGCCGAGCGCGTTGCTAAAGAAGCGGGGGACCAGCCGTTATCCCAAGTTGCGAAGGCATTGCACATCGCCCTGCAACGACCGGCAACTGACGATGAGATTGCCGAGGGGATGGGATTGCTACAACAGCTCATGGAAAAGCGCAAACTTTCGCCAGCCGACGCACTGCGTTACTGGTGTTTGCTCGTGCTCAACCTGAACGAATTCAGTTATTTGGATTGAGGTTCTCATGGCCAATTCAAAGCGACGCGGTGATTTTTGTGGGCGCACGCGCCGGGAATTCCTGTGGGAAACCGGTGGCGGCTTCGGCGCGGCCGCGCTATCGTCGCTTCTCATCGGCGATGGCTTCTTCGCCCAACATGCACAGGCCTCGCCTATCGCGCCGAACCCCCTAGCCCCCAAACCTGCCCCTTTCGCTCCCAAGGCCAAGAGTGTCATTTTCTTGTTCATGTACGGCGGGCCCAGCCAAATCGATACGTTCGACTACAAGCCGGCCATGATCGGCATGGATGGCAAAACGGTTGCCGTGAAAACATTCGGCCGGGGCGGTCACCGTAGCGAGGGAACGATCGTTGAGCCACGCTGGAATTTTCGCCAGCGCGGCCAATGTGGGAAGTGGATAAGTGAGCTGTTTCCGCACCTGGGCGACTGCGTCGATGACATCGCTTTTCTGCACTCGATGACGGCTGAATCGCCAATTCACGGTTCAGCGCTGCTCATGATGAACTCAGGGCGGCTGCAAAGCGGCAGCCCGGCGCTCGGCTCCTGGGTCACCTACGGACTGGGTTCCGTCAACCAAAACATGCCCGGGTTCGTCGTGATGCTCGCGCGCGAAGGTGGCCCCATCAGCGGTGCAAAGAATTGGTCGAGCGGATACATGCCAGCAAGCCATGCCGGCACGAGTTTTCGCGTCGAGGGGTCGCCCATCAACGACCTTTCTTTGCCGGCCGGAATGACGCGGCCCATCGAACGCGATGTTTTAGATACCCTCGGTCGCATGAACGAACGGCATCACATGGTGCGAGCCGATCAACACGACCTGGCTGCTCGAATATCAACTTACGAACTTGCCTACAACATGCAGGCCCACGCGCCAGAGGCGGTGGACTTATCGCAAGAAACACAAGCAACACGCGCCATGTACGGCCTCGACCAAGGGCAAACGCACGATTTCGGCACACGATGCCTCCTTGCGCGACGGCTCGTGGAACGCGGAGTACGGTTTATACAGATTTACTCGGGCGGCGGACATAACGACGATACCTGGGATGCTCACGGTGATCTCGTGGCGAATCATGGTAAGTTTGCAAAGCAAACCGACCAACCTATTGCGGGGCTCTTGAAGGACTTAAAACAACGGGGGTTGCTCGACGAAACCCTCGTGATTTGGGGCGGCGAGTTTGGGCGACAGCCGACGGCTGAATATCAGGCGGGCACTGGGCGCGACCACAATTCTTACGGCTTTACCATGTGGATGGCCGGCGGTGGCGTCAAAGGCGGCGTGAGCGTGGGGGCTACCGATGAACTCGGAGCAGCCGCGGTGGAGAAGCCGTTCCATGTAAAGCGACTCCACGCCACGGTGCTGCATCAATTAGGTCTCGATCCCAACAGCCTCTCGTATTTCTATCGAGGGCTCGACCAAAAACTGGTCGGCGTTGAACCGGTCGAACCAATTCAGGAAATCATTGCCTAGACAATGATCAAAACTTAGGAACGCCTCAATAATAACATTCCCATTTTTCAGAATAACCACAGAGGCCTCCGTGCGGAGGACACGGAGGTTCGGAAGAGTAATTTTGAACCACGAAGACACGAAGGATTTATAGGATGCGGGATAGTGGATGCAGGGGGTAGGGTATCTTACTGAATGCCTTGGCCCTGCTCCCCGCATCCACCATCCTGAATCCTAAATCAGTAATTCTTCTTCGTGTCTTTGTGCCTTCGTGGTTCAATTAAACTCCTTAACATCTCCATGTCCTCTGCGCCTCTGTAGTGAATCCCTTACTTGAAGTTATTTTCGAGTCATCCCTTAGTTGCATTTCCAAAGTTTTTCCACAAGGAATCGTATCGATGTCGTCCAAGGAACATGGCGCGCTCGAAGGACGCGTAGCATTGGTAACTGGAAGTTCACGCGGACTTGGTCGAGAAATTGCGATGGAACTCGGCCGACGCGGGGCGAGTGTGGCAATGAACTATGCCAACGACCGCCAATCGGCAGAAGCCACGTTCGCCGAACTCGCCAAGGTGGCACCGAAGTCGCACCTTGTGCAAGCCAATGCGATCGACGCAGCCGAGGTGAGCCGAGCCGTAAAAGAGGTCGAAAACTCGCTCGGCCCGATCGATATCCTCGTGCTCAACGCCACTTGTTCACAACCGCAGTTGCCGATCGAAGACTACGACATCGATTTTTACCAAACGATGTACGACTTCTTTGTGAAAAGCCCCGTGCTCTTCATCAAGGCGTGCATAGCACCCATGAAGCAACAGCAGTGGGGCCGTATCATTCAGATCACGAGCGAAGTGTTTCACCTTGGCGTGCCCAACTTCTCGGCCTACGTGGCTGCGAAGGGCGGCCAAACGGGGTTATCTCGCAGCCTGGCCAGAGAACTCGCGCCGCACAACATCACGGTCAACATGATCGCTCCTGGCTGGATACCAACCGAGCGGCATGTGGACGACCCGCCCGAAATGAAGGCGGAATACTTTGCGACAATCCCCGCGGCTCGATGGGGCACCCCGGCAGACGTGGCGGCAGCAGCCGCCTTCTTTGCCAGCAACGAAGCCTCGTTCATCACGGGCCAAACCGTGAGCGTGAACGGCGGGCATACGGTGTTCTAAGGAACACCTCAATAATAACTTCCCGATTTCAGAATAACCACAGAGGCACGGAGGACACGGAGAAGGAAGAACTTGAGAACGCTGATCTACACTAATCATCACTAATCGAGTGCAACCACGCCCCCCTATGAATCTCTGAGTTTCAATTGATATCAGCGATGATTAGCGTAGATCAGCGTTCTCAAAAAACTTTCGCAACAATCCTTTGTGACTTCGCGCCTTCGTGGTTCAAAATCACTCTTCCGAACCTCCGTGTCCTCTGTGTCTCTGTGGTTCAATAAAAAGGTGCTACCCGCTGAGGGCCAAAGCAGGGGTGAGAGGCGAGATGCCGGAGGCAGATGCGCAGGGGCGAGGCCTGTATGGTGCGGTCAAGTTGTCAAAGAGCGGGCGCGGGGGAGTTGTCGCGAGGGAATCGTTTGTTTAGTTGGCTTGTTAGCCTAGCAGAAGTGGTGGCCGTTTTCGACAAGGAATATTTGGGGGCTGGGGGTCGGGGGTTGGGGACTGGGGGGAGTGGTCAGTGGCTGGTGACGTAAGTTGGTAATTTTGTTTCTGAATTGTGGTTTGAAGTGAATTTGGTGGGCAGCGAATTTCTCGGAAGGGGACAAGAGGA
>CAZTWS010000036.1:0-37348 GCA_964618225.1 uncultured Planctomycetaceae bacterium | reverse complement strand
CCGCGAGCGGCTGGTGGAAGGCTTGTTTCGAAGCGGGTTACATTTTTACGTCCATGGCTTCGGCGACGCGGCGACAGCTTTGCATGGTGTCTTCGAATTGGGGGAAATTCAGCGATTGGTAGCCATCGCTGAGGGCCTTCGACGGGTTGGGGTGGACTTCAAGGATCAGGCCGTCTGCACCGGCGGCGATGGCTGCACGGCACATGGCGGGGACGAGCGGCGTGTGGCCTGTGCCGTGGCTGGGGTCGATGACCACGGGAAGGTGCGTTTTCGATTGCAGGTAAGGCACCGTGGCAAGTGGAAGCGTGAAGCGGGTGTGGGCTTCAAAGGTGCGGATGCCGCGCTCGCAGAGCATTACTTGTTGATTGCCGCCATCAAGGATGTATTCGGCCGCGAGGAGGAGTTCATCGACCGTGGCGCTTGGGCCTCGCTTGAGTAAAACGGGGCGTTTGCATTTGCCGACCGCTTCGAGGAGTCGGTAGTTTTGCATGTTGCGAGCGCCGATTTGAAGGACGTCGGCGTATTCGCAAACAACGTCGATGTCTTCGACCGCGACAATTTCGGTGACAACGGCGAGGCCGGTTTCTTTACGGGCAGCGGCGAGAAGCTGGAGGCCTTTTTCTTTGAGGCCTTGGAAGCTGTACGGGCTTGTGCGTGGCTTGTAAGCGCCACCGCGGAGGGCCGTGGCACCGGCCTTTTTGATCGCGCGGGCCGATTCGATGATTTGATCTTCGTTTTCAACAGAGCACGGACCGGCGATGACGCCGAGGTTACCGCCACCCACTTTAAGGCTGCCGGCGTTGACGACCGTGGGCTCGGACTTGGTTTCGAGACTGGCGAGTTTGTAAGGAGCAAGAACGGGGAGGACTTCGTCGACCCCTGCAGCGCTTTCGAGGGCACCGATACCAGCAGCATCGCGTTCATCGCCAATGGCTGCGATGACAGTGCGTTCGGTGCCGCGAAGCACGTGAGGTTTGAGGCCGAGAGATTGCACTTGCTCGATCATAGCTTCGATATCCTGTTCTTTGGCATCGCGACGCATGACGATGATCATTTTGGAGGGCTCCTGATTGGGCGCGGTATTCAATGCCGCGTTCTTTGGGTGTTTGGGTCCGTAGTCCGTGGTCAGTTGTCCGTTGATTGTTGCAGGATTATTCAATGCCTTTTGCAACGGACAACTGACCACGGACAAACCAACAAAAAACCCCGAGAGCCATTTCTGGGTCTCGGGGTACCGGTTTCTTAGTTGTGCGAGTCGCTATGCACTACTTCCGGTCCCGCTACCCAGGCGGGTAAAGGTAAACCAAAAGTAGTACCAAAAAGTGCGACTCATAGTTGTATTCTGGGCAGGGGCTTCAGAAAACGCAAGGGGCAAAAGCGGAGCCGAGGGAACAAACTTACTGAGTTTTAGGAGGTCAAGTTGTAGGTTAAGGTTCGGAGAGAGTTGAGAATTTTATAGGTGTGGTCGGTACTGGTCGCTGAAGCGACTAGTCCGTTGTGAGGGGAGAATGAGGGGGTTTCGAGTGCAGGCTTTTTATTGGGTGGCCCAGAAGCCGCCGCGGGCGTGGTCAAATTGGATTTCGTGGCCGCGAGCGTTTTCCTGAAACATTCCGTCGCGAAAGACTTCCTGCCCCATGACCCAGGTTCGCACGGGCCAGCCAGTAAGGGTTGTGCCGTGCCAGGGGGTCCAGCCGCATTTAGTGACTTGGTTTTCGTTGCGGATTTCGGCCGTGCGTTGCATATCGACGAGGACGAGGTCGGCATCGTAGCCGGGTTCGATTCGGCCTTTGCCGACCATGTCCCACACGCGGGCCGGCGCGTCGCACATCCACTCGACGACGTGCATGAGAGTACATCGGCCGCGGTTTACTTCGTTAAGCATGAGCGCGAGCGAGTTTTCTACGGCAGGCAAGCCTGAAGGAGATGCGGGATAAGGTTTGCGTTTTTCTTCGAGCGTGTGCGGAGCGTGGTCAGTGGCGATGACTTGGATTCTGCCATCGAGCAGCGCGTTCCAAAGTTGTTCGTTATCGGCAGCGGTTTTGATCGACGGGTTCATCTGCACGAGCGTGCCGAGGCGGGCATAGTCGGTCGTGTTGAAAAGCAAATGGTGCGGACACGCTTCGGCGGTGATGATGCCGCGGTGATCGGCTAGTAAATCGGTTTCAGCACCGGTGGAAACGTGCAGCACGTGAAAGCGGTGGTTGTGGCGGTAGGCCAGGTCGAGCGCGCGACGCGTGGCGATGAGAGCGGCTTCGTGATTGCGGATGCGGGAGTGATCGGCAACGTCGGTGGTGCCGGCGAGGCGTGCCGCGTTGGCACGCACCGTGGTTTCGTCTTCACAATGGGCCGTGAGGGGCAGGGTGGTTTCGGCAAAGATTTGCTCCAGGGCCGCTTGTTCATCGACGAGCAAATCGCCCGTGCTGGAGCCAATAAAAATTTTGATGCCGGGCGTGCGATGGGCATTTTTTAACTCGGCGAGGTTTGTTGGCGTGGCACCGATGTAGAAGCCATAGTTCACGAGCGATTTACCGGCGGCGAGAGCCAATTTCTCTTCGAGGAGTTGCTGCGCGATCGTCGCCGGCACCGTGTTGGGCATTTCCAGGAAGGAAGTGACGCCGCCTTTGGCGCATGCGCGGCTGGCGGTGGTGAGGTCTTCTTTGTGGGTAAGGCCCGGGTCGCGGAAGTGGACCTGGTCGTCGATAACGCCGGGTATGAGGTGCATGCCTGCGGCGTCGATGGTTTCGTCGACCTGAAGTTGCGGTGCCGGGTCGATGTCGGCAATTGTGGAGTTTTCAATTACGACAGCCACTCGCTCGATCGAGTTTGGCAGAACGACATTCGCATTTTTAATCATCCATCGCATTGCGTTAGTTTAGCAGGCTGCACGCGCACCATGTAGCGGTGCGAACTCTAAAGGCAGATTCTCGCTATGCGGCAATCTGGCAACGTGTTGACGAATTGCAACATGCAATACGGCGTTTCGTTGACGTGATGCCACGCTGTTTTTTTAGAGATTTGGTAGGCGCGCGAATCTTAACCTACGCTTCCAATGCCGGGTGCCGGAGGTGCCTAGCCAGAAGCTTTTCCGCGATGCGACAGAGCCCCTCATCGGTCGCATCCCAACTCTTTTCAGTTTGATTTCCGTGCTTTGTAGCTGCGTGTCGGCTGCGGGCGCGTGAGGGGTGTCGCCATGGGGTCGAAAGGGTCATGCCACGCGGTGCGTCAGCGCACGCGCACGATCGAGCGGCTGGAAGACCGGCAGATGATGTCGGCGGATCCGATTAGCAATTTTTTAGGCGGAGCGTTCGAGCAGCACGTGTTGCCCAATGCCGATTTCTGGATCGACACTGCGTTGGAACGCGATGTGGGCGCCCTGGTGGGCGACTTGCAGCAGACTCTAGCGAGTGCTCACAACAGTACCGGATTAACGAGCGTTCGCAATGATTATGGATTTATCGGTGCCGGACAAACGGTTGCGGTTATAGATAGCGGTATCGCTTGGAACCATGTGGCTCTGGGTGGCGGGCTGGGCTCTGGTTATCGTGTAGTGGGCGGGTGGGATTTCACAGAGAACGACGCCGATCCGTATGATGACGGCCCTTGGGGATCGCACGGAACGCATGTGGCCGGCATTGTGGGCGGAAATGCGCCGGGGACTACCTATGACGGCGTGGCGACCGGTGTTGATCTTGTCGGCCTGCGAGTGTTTGATGACAACGGGGCAGGATATTTCAGTTGGGTCGAAAGTGCGCTTCGCTGGGTACACGAGAACCGCAATGCGTTTGAGAATCCGATCACGGCGGTTAATTTGTCGCTTGGCACGTCGTGGAATGAGAGCACGATCCCTAATTGGGCAATGCTTGAAGATGAGTTCGCCCAACTCGAGGCGGACGGGATATTCATCGCGGTTTCGGCGGGCAATGCGTTTTCTACCTACAACACGGCAGGGCTGAGTTATCCGGCGGTTAGTTCGCATGTGGTGCCGGTGATGTCGGTAATGGACGACGGTAATCTGAGTTCGTTCAGTCAGCGGCATACTCGGGCGATTGGAGCTCCGGGGCAGTACATCGTGAGCAGCGTGCCCGACTACGTGGGCGATAATAACGGCGTGAACGACGATTTCGCCAGTTATTCTGGCACCAGCATGGCCGCGCCGTACATCGCGGGCGCGAGCGTGCTGATTCGCGAAGCCATGCAGTTCGTGGGCTATACGAACATTACCCAGGACACGATTTATGACCACATGATGGCTACGGCGACGTCGTTTTTTGATGCGGCAACGAATCAGACCTACAAACGAATCAATCTTGTCAATGCGTTTAGTGCATTGATGCCAGCGGACGACTATGGCTCGACCGCGACGACCGCGTATAACTTAGGAACATTGAGCGGCGACAGCGAGTTGAGCGGGCTAATCGGAAAACTAAGCGACGCGGATTTCTTCCGCTTTACCGCAGCGTCGAATGGAACCGTTACTTTTACTGCAAGCACGACGCATGGACTTGTCCCGGTATGGACGGGGATAGGCGGCGTGGTCAGCGGGCCGGGCGGTAACACATTTACGTTTCATGTGACGGCCGGTCAATCGTACACATTCGGCCTTTCGACGAGCGGCGGCATTGGTTATTACGATTTAGCCGTGTCGTGTGAAAGCGATTTCAGCTATTCGGATTGCGGAGTGATTTCGCAATCGATGCTGGACAATATTTCTTGTGCCACAGAACAGTGGTACGGAGTAACGGCAGGCCGTAGCGGAATTTTTACGTTCGAAGCGTTGCTTGCCTCTAGTGGCGGTAATGTGGATCTGCAGATTTACGACCGCAACTTGCAACTGGTAGCCGCAGGGGTAAATGGCAGTGTGGGACAGCGCATCGATTTGCTCACTACGGCGGGTACGAACTATTTTGTGCGCCTTATTAGCGCGAATAGCGATATCGATTTACGGCTAACAAATCTTGTGTCGCAAGGCGGTAGCGTGGTAACCGTATCGGGGACAGAACTTGATGATGATTTATGCTTTTCTTTAAGCGACTCGAAATACGAAATCGACGTGAATGGCGTGAGTTATGAATTCGTTCGCGCTGCCGTAAATTCGATTAAGTTCGATGGTGGTGCCGGATACGATTCGATCGCATTCATAGGCAGCATTGAAAAAGAAACGACGATACTTCGTGCCGGAGCGACTACTTTTATTGGCACAGGATTCATTGCAGAAGGAATGGCGGTTGAGAACGTGATCGTTTACTCGGGAGGGGGCGATAGCGATATTGCCAGTCTTTACGACACTAGCGGCGACGATACATTCGTTGCTTGGAGCGATCGCGCCTCGATGGCCGGTGCGGGCTATAGCCTGGAAGTCGTAGGCTTTGCTCGTGTTGATGCGTTCGCTTCTTTGGGAAGCGATCGTGCGTTTCTATACGATTCCGCGGGGGACGATTTGTTTCGCGGATATTCGGATCGGGCCATCATGTCTGGAACTGGTTTTATGAACCGTGCTCTAGGCTTCGATGAAGTGGAAGCTACGGCATCTACTGGGCGTGATTTGGCGCAGCTCTATGACAGTGCCGGAGACGATATGTTTGTGGCCGGTGCAACGGTTGCGAGCATGACTGGAGAAGGGTACTTAAACAGAGTGCTGGGATTCGACCAAGTCGATGGGATCGCATCCTCGGGACACGACGTAGCTCTGTTCAACGACACCGATGGCAACGACATTTTCAATTCTTACCATGATCGGGCAACGATGAGTGGCGCTGGCTATTTCAATCGCGCTCTGGGATTCAAGGAAACCATCGCGACCGCGAGCGGCGGGTATGACCTGGCAACCCTGTTCGATTCGACGGGAGACGACAAGTTTGACGCATGGTTCGACCGAGCCGTAATGTCAATCGACGGCCGGACTTTTGAAGTTCGGGCGTTTGATCGCGTGAATGCGATTGCATCGTTTGGAAACGACGTGGCCACTCTTTACGATTCAGCGGCAGATGATCGATACTATGCTTACTCCACACGCGCGATGATGGTGGGCAACGACTATTACAATGGAGTTTGGTCTTTTGATCGTGTTGATGCATGGGCATCCACGGGCTACGACTTTGCGATATTGTACGATTCGGCGGGCGATGACCTGTTCCTTGCTGGAGCAGAAAGCGCTGTGATGACGGGTAGCGGGTACTACAACCGCGCGTCTGGATTTGATCGCGTCGATGGTTTTGCCTCGCAGGGGTATGACGTGGCGCATCTCTATGATTCTGCTGGTGCGGATGTTTACGAAACCTACCCGACGCGGTCGACCATGGCGGGTCCAGGTTATTTGAATCGAGCTTTGTATTTTGATTTGACGCAAGGTTATCGGTCGACAGGCAATGACATTGCGCGCATGTTCGGTTCGGCTGGAGACGACTATGTTGATGCATGGAGTGACATGTTGGAAATGCGGGGTGTGGGATACCGGCATCAGGCGATTGGGTTTGCATCGGCTACCGCGTATGGTCAGGGGGGTACCGATCGAGCCTCCATGTACGATACTCCGGGCAATGATCTGTTCCGAGTACGCGACTGGGGAGCTGTGATGACTTGCGGTGAGCGTATGAGGACTGTTTTCGATTTCGATGAAGTAGTTGCCCATCGTGTGAACGGCGGAGACGATCGCTGCGATATCAAAGTTGTAGATTACTTATTCAGCATGATCGGCGGATGGAGTTAAGCACCAGTGAGGCAGGCGTGGGCATCGACACATGAGCTTGCTTGGTGGGGGCTTGATTGACGCGAGGCCGAGCGAGGCGTTTGCTGACCATTTGCATGGATAGAGCACGAGTCGTGAGAAAGCCGACAATCGTGAATGCGAACAGCGGGTCAACGAGTGCATTAAATAGGAGCATGTTCAATAGATAGGCGAGGCCTGCCAGGGCGAACAGGAGAGCAGGGAAGTAGAGAGGAGAGCTCGAAGGCAGCCGGCGCAATGTCCACACTTGTTTGCATGCGGCAGCCAGAAGCCATACAAAGCCGATGAATCCTGGCACCCCATATCGGTAATACACGAGGACGACACCAAAATGAATGTGATGCACATCTCCGTTTGGTAACAGGCGATCGCCATACTGAGCCGTGGTACCTTCAAACGTAGCTCCATGGCCCGCTCCAAAAATCCATTGGAGTGCATTCTGATAGTCGTACCGAGTGTATAGGGCATCTTGGGCTTCGAGTATGCGGTTGTTCATCGAGCTGTCGTCGGCAATCTCTGCCATGATGTTCCCCACCGTAAGGCGTTCGACGAGCACGCCGATGCGGGAGCCTTCTAACTGCTCAACAAGGTTGGTTGATTCGACAAAAAAATTCACCGTTGCGATGGATAAAACCAAAGCGCAAGTAGCGATAGCCACAACTTGCTTTGTTACATGTCCGAACGCGAACAATATGAGGCCCATCATTGGCCATAGGATCAGCGAAAAACGAGCGCCGGACATCCAGGTTAATTGCAGGATCACGACCGAGAGGATGATGCTCGTGGCCAACTCGGCTAAATTCTTCGGTCGAGCAATGCCAAGCCAGCATAAGGCCATGAGTAGCAATGGCGGTTCACGAAATCGTTCAACACTGTGAAACAAAGTTGGTATGGCAAGAACGGAGCCGAGGGCGGCAGCGATCATGATTGCTCCCAAGAGCTTGAGGCTGCGCGAATGGCAAAAAGGAGTTGGGTCGCGATGCGCAAGCGAAAGCAAAATTGCCGGAAAGAAGAAAGAAGCCGAGTCGCCAACAACATAAAGCCCGTAGATGTTGTCCTGCATCGTGATCATTACCAAGCCAATAATTCCAACAGCCCACCAGCAGCGCTTTGCAAGGGTCAAGTTGGATGGAATGGTAAGGCGGCGTTTCGAGAGCAATAGGAGAGCCACGACGATACAAAATACAGCCGCATAAGCAGGACGTTGCTCGGCTCCCAATCCGAGCGATAAGGAGTCGAGCACTGTATACAGACCCAGTACAATAACTAAAACTGTTGGCATGTGTTTTGGGATGTTTACGCCGCTCTTGGCGGAGCATTTTCCGCGTGTGCTGTCTTTAGCGATTGCCGCGTAGCCACTTCAAGATGCAACCGTTGTGTCAACAGTTGACGCGTAGTGCTGAATCGCCAAGCTATCGGCACTGAACAGGTGATGGGGGTTGCGCTCGAGAGCCAATCGGGAGCGCCGGTCGATGCGATTGCGATGTAAAGGGAAAAGGTAATTACTGCAGCAAGCATTGGGGTAGCGAACATGGCACTTAGGCTTAATGCAGGGACGTGTTGTTTTAGGTATTTGAGTAACAAGAACAACACGACCGACTCGGACAGCAGAACCGAAGCAGCGATGCCCCAGACATCGCTAATTGTTACGAGCACGACGCCGCTGGTTAAGCCGATAGCGAGGCTTATGGCATTTACATTGAGAAGTTCACGACTCAAGCCAATGCCGGGAAGGCAGGTTTGCAAGTATCTCGTGACTACGGCCATGGGGAGTGTGATTCCCAACAGCCAACAAATCATAGTGACGTTCGGTGAATTGCCTAAGTGTAAAAACGAAAGCGCGGTTGGCAATATGGTTGCGAATGCAAATGCGGCAGGCACGAGGGACAGCATGGTGGCCTCCACCGCGATCGTTAGATTTTGAGAAACTTGCTCCTCATTTTTCTTATGGAATGCAAGCGTGGTAAATGTGCTACTGCCTAAGTGCAGGCCAAGCGATGTGAAGAGCGCGTAGCACATTTCAACCAGACGATACTCGGCAGCGGCAACGCTGCTAATCATGAACCCCACCAACAAGACCGGATAATTGATAGTGGCGCGAAATAAAAACAGGTTGATACCTAAAGGCCACGCTTCTCGTAAGTAGTGTGTGAGTGTTTGGCGGTCGAGTGTGAGCACGAGGGGGCCAAATGAACGGCGGTAATTACGATACAGCAATGCGAAAAGAATCGCATGAGCAATGACGAAGTGAATCGGTACTAGCCAAGCTGTTGCGTCACTGCTAATGGTCAAGAGGCAGGCTGGCACAAAGTATGCGTAAGAAACTGCATAGGCTCTGGCGAGAGTGTCCATTTTGTCTCGCCCGAGAAACGGGTAGTCAAAAGAGGTCATGTTGAAGAACAAGCCGAAGCTGTAGGCGAAGAAGATCGTCCAATCTCGCCAGTTGTGGCAGTAGATCGATGCGACTGCCATGAAGCCGCCGAAGGCAATCAGGGTCACCAACAGCCGTGTCGTAAAAACAGCATTTACCACCTTGGAAATGTGGTTTGTATTACGAGCGATTTCTCGCCATCCGACCTGTCGCAGCCCGAAATCAGCTATTCCCACGAATACCATGAGCACGCCAAATGCCAAGGTAATAGTGCCAAACATTTGTTTGGACAGGCAATAAGCGAGATAAGCATTCACGATGAAAAATGCTACTTGCCGGCCAAAACCAGATAAGGCAACCCACGAAAATCGGTGCACCAGTGCAGGCACCCTCGTATTGCGACCAGGGGTGGTGGCGCATGTGGTCATGAAGGTTTGTGCGTGGGACGCAAGAAGGATATTGAGAGAGTTGCCCAAAAAATCGTAAGGCTATTAAAAGAGCGTGATAGCTACTTGCAGCGGAGATGAAAATGCCAAGCATCGTTTGCTGCTGTTGGCCACTGCCAGCAGGCTCGGGGCAACTTATAGAGGTTTCTAGATACGCACTCAATTCCATTAGCCGCCAGGCTGCAATCTTGCTTATGAAGCATCAAAATCATACGCAAATTGCACTATGCTGCGCGGTGAATAACCCGCCAAATTGTTTTCGCAATGACCACGGCATCACCCCGTGTGGTTACGTTTGCCACGTATTGCAGATTGAGAGCTAGCTTAGCCGGCATGAGTTGGTTGATGTACAAGTCTTCTGGAGATGAATCCTCAGTGAGCACCTGTGACTCGTCTATAAATTCGATCGACGCGGGGTCGGTGATGCCTGGGCGAACATGAAGAACGCGTCGTTGCTCCGCCGTGTAAAGTTCCACATAACGAGGCACTTCGGGCCGCGGGCCCACGAGGCTCATATCGCCTTTGATGACGTTCCACAGTTGCGGCAACTCATCGAGCTTAGTTCGGCGGAGCCATTGGCCAATGGCGGTTATTCGCGAATCGTTGGCGCTGGTGATTTGCAGACCTTGTTGCTCGGCGTGGATGACCATGGTCCGGAATTTATGGATGCGAAAATGGCGACCATGCAGACCGACGCGCGTTTGTGAAAAGAAGATGGGGCCGCCGTCACCAAGTTTGATGGCAAGCCCAATCGCTGCAAGCAGCGGTGCGGTGGCCAGGAGTCCTGCGGTGGCTAGAACCAGATCGACGGCGCGTTTCATCCGGCGATCCTCACCGATTGACCGGAGAGGATTGTCGTCACCCCATCGACCACGCGCGCGATTTCCGAATCGGCGAGCGCGGGTGAAAGCGGCAAGCTGAGCATACGCTTATAACTGTCGAAAGCGATTGGAAAGTCTTCAGGAAGGTATCCGTACTTTTCACGATAGTAAGTGTGCAGATGGATGGGGATAAAATGCACCGAGGTGCAAATTCCTTGCTGCTTGAGTTGGGCGATTAATTCATCGCGACCGCCGCGAAGGAGGCCATCTGCAAGGCGAACAACGTAAAGATGCCGAGCGTGAGTGACATTCGGTCGGATCGTTGGCGGTTGTAAACCACTTAATGGCCAGAATGCTCGATCATACGCGTTAAATATCTCTGTTCTTCGTTGTTGAAAGTTATTTAGACGCCGCAGCTGGACGAGCCCGAGTGCGGCTTGGATATCAGTCATGTTGTATTTGAAACCTGGAGCAACGACATCGTAGAACCACGAGCCTCCGACGCCATAACGATTCCATGCGTTTCGGCTCATGCCATGCAGGCTCAGGATGCGCGCACGATCGACCAACGCTGGCTCGCCGGTAAGCATTCCGCCTTCGGCTGTGGTAAGATTTTTGGTGGCGTAGAAGCTGAACGACGTAAGATTTGCCGAACTGCCAATCATATTCCCGTTGTGTGCGGCAGGAAGCGCATGAGCAGCGTCTTCAACAAGTGCAAGGTTATGGCGCGAGGCAATTTGATTAAGCCGCGTAAGATCGGCGGGATGGCCCGCGAAGTGAACCGCGATAATTGCCTTGGTTCGAGGCGTGATAGCCTGCTCGACCCAGTCGGGGTCAAGGTTCAGCGTGTCGCGCTCAACATCGACTAACACGGGGCGCGCGCCGACATGCTCGATGACATTGACGGTGGAAGTGAAAGTAAGAGTGGAAGTAATGACTTCATCACCGGGGCCGATGCCTAGCGCTAGTAACGAGAGGTGCAGTCCTGCCGTGCAAGAGTTGACGGCGGCAACGGCTGGCGCACCAACGAGTTCACCAAACTTCTGTTCGAATTGCTGCACCTTGGGGCCTGTGGTGATCCAGTCGGATTCCAAAGTGTCGACGACCTCGCGAATTTCTTCCACGCCGATCGTGGGCGGTGAAAAGCGAACGACGTTTGTTGAATGTTGAGAACCTTCCATGGTGGCTCGTGATCGACAAGTGGATGCGATGTGTTGGCGTTAGGCCGCCCGAGAAAAGAGCTTTGTTGCGTAGCCCCACCGCGCGAGCGTCGGCTCGACAATTTGAAGCACACGCTGAGCATCGATGGGATTCATCGCACGGCGACTTGCGATACGGTCGGTTCGGATATTTGCTCGTGCGAAATTCAAGGCCGATGTTGCGTCTGCAACGCCCAGAAAACTGCAGAGAAGTTGGATAGCTGTTCCTGGGCTGCGCACGAGATCCTCGTAGCGAAGTTCGACTATCTGGCTGGTATCTAACAGCGATTTGGAGCGTTCATAGTGATCCATGGAAGCAACCCATTGCCGTGCGCATACCTCGGCAAGGCTGAGTTCAGCGACGTCGATATCGATGCCAGGATAGCGAGGCCCCCAGGTTTTTAGGTGTTCGTCGAGGCCCAATCGCTGCCGCGCGAATGTTGTGGCGTACTTGGCAGCGTAGCGTCCGCAATTCCGCCAGGGGAATGTGCGCGCTTTGGCAAACAGGTACCCGGCCTGAGGGGGCGATTGCCAGCATCGAATCGCACTTTCCGTCACGTCGCGGCCGTCGCGAACCAAAACCACATATTTCGCGTTAGGAAACATGGCGTGAACGAACGGAAGTCGCAAAATATTGCTGACCGTTTTTTCTACGATAGGCCCACTGGTGTCACTCACCCCAGCTAGCTGCCGTAGCTGCTTGCCAATAAACGACCGCACGCGGTTGCTTTGAGCCGATTCGGAAGGCAGTGCATCGTGAGACCAGTGTTCGTTACCGTATCGCCAAATGTAATTAATATCGAACGGCACAGACGCGAAATGGCCGGTTGCCGCGATCAATGAGCGCAGCAATTTCGTGCCGGAGCGTGCAGCACCGATAATGATCACGAGGGATGTGTTTTGTTGCTGGTGCATGCCGAGGCTATGCTGCCGCCGATGCGTGCCGGCGTTCGGATTTGATGTGATGGTTCGTGGATCGATCGCGAAGGATGCCGTCCCAGGCTGCATGCATGCGCTCGAAGCCGAATAATTCATGGCACTTGGCTTCGATGAGCCGCCTTCTTTCTGGAGTCCAGTGGTGGCGGTCGAGAATTGCATTCATGAGGGTTTCGGCAACCGTGCAAACCGAACGACACGACGCGACAACGCCTAAGTCGTGGTGTTCGATGGTTTGAGCTAGTTCGCTTTGTGGTTCGACAAGCGCGATAACAGGACAACCGGCAGACCAATAAGTCATCGACTTGCTGGGGTAGGCGAAGCGGTAGACCTCGGGCAGGAGGGATATGATTCCATAGTCGCATACTCGCATGGCTGCCTGGGCCGTTTCGGGCGATTGCTGTGGCAGAAACACAATGCGGCGGCCGAGCAATTCGCCTGCCAAATCGCAGAGGTCACGTTTGGCAGAACCTTCGCCCATGAAGATAAGTTGGAAAGGTACTCGGCCGGCAATGAGCCGAGCGGCTGCAATCAGACGCTCCAAGCCCTGGAATCGACCAAGATTTCCAGCGAACAGGAGCCTGACGGTATTGATATGCTCATCGAGTGGCGGCGGCAGCTTGGGTTGAGAAGTAAAGCTGTCGGTAAGCGGTGGGTTATTGACGATGCTGATGCAATTCGCCGGCACACCGCGCGAGGTAAGCGAGTCGGCCATGTCTTGGGAGAGCACAACAACTCGCTGTGCCGAATTGCAGGTTGCTGTTTCCCAGTTTAGGAGTCGATCGTAGAGCCAGCCGGGTTCCAAGTCACCTGCCAGTTTTGCCGCTTCTGGGTGAAGGTCTTGCAAATGGTAAATGTACGGAGTGCCACGCAGTTTGTGGATCGTTTGGAGCGCGAGGCCCATGAGCACGGGCGGATGGCTGTTCGCGAGGACGAGATCGTAGCGAGGCCCAGAAATGGCATGTATTACAGCCCGCAATAAAAACCAGGCAAAGTTGAACGCGCGGACAAATTGCCAGTTTTTGCGTTCTGGCAGCAGGCGAATGCGTTTTACTTGCACACCGCGAATCTTTTCTTGCCAAGGTTGTTTCTCTTGGCGAATGTCGTTGTACGACGGTTGGGCGGTGACGACAGTGACTTCGTGCCCTTGGGCTGCCTGATGTTCGAGAATCGAACTCAGGATGCGGCCGTAGGGAGCCGTGTCTGGTAGGTAGTGTCTATAGATGGCAAGAATTTTCATGGTCGTGCGCTGGTTGCAGTGGGTCGATCTGCAATTCGGTGCATGAATGTCTTTAAGCGGCGATAATTCCGTCCCATATATGGCCAAGTTTAGCCGTGCCAAGGAGGAGCTTCACGACGCGGTGGGAAGTGTTGGTAATTTGGTATTCTTCAGGAATCGGCATTTGGCGATCGATATCGCGAAAGCCGGTAACCATGCGAACTGCCTGAAGAATGGTCGAGGTGTCGAGACCAGTCACGACGATGTGGCCAGTATCCAGGGCTTCGGGCCTTTCGATCGAGTTTCGCATCGTGACGGCCGGAAAGCCAAGGATCGCCGCTTCTTCGCTGATCGTGCCACTGTCGGAGAGAGTGCAAAACGCGGTGGTTTGGAGCTTGAGATAATCGTAATAGCCGAACGGCGGCAGGAATCTAAGGTTTGCCGTCGATGCTTGCCCGAGTTGCTCCAGTCGTTGTCGTGTACGCGGATGCGTGCTGACAATGACTGGGAGATCGTAATGTCGCGACAACTGGTTGAATGTATCGATTAGCTTCGAGAGCCGTTCGGGAATATCTACATTTTCAGCACGGTGCATGCTGACGACGAAGAACCGACCCTCGGTGAGTTCGAGGCAGTCGAGTATGTTGGAGCCAGCAATTTTTGCGCGATTGACATCTAGCACCTCGCGCATGGGTGAGCCTGTGAGATAGATGCGACGCGGATGAATTCCCTCGGCAAGCAGATTGCGTCGTGCGTGTTCGGTGTAAACAAGGTTGAAATCGCTGATATGGTCGATAATGCGACGGTTAATCTCCTCGGGCACGTTCAGGTCGAACGAGCGATTCCCGGCTTCCATGTGGTAAACGGGGATTTTCATCCGCCGTGCCAGAATGCCGGCAAAGGCGCTGTTCGTGTCGCCAAGGATTAGCACCGCGTCGGGTTGCTCGTGTCGTAAAACTTCCTCGGATTTGATCAGCACATCGCCCAGGATTCTCCCCAGGCTCGTGCGATCGATGTTAAGGAAGTGATCAGGCTTTCGCACTTCAAGATCGCGGAAGAGCGCTTCGTTGAGCTCGAAATCGGAGTTTTGCCCGGTGTGTGCAACGATATGCTCTACGTGGTCGTCTAGCAGCGTTATCACGCGCGAGAGCCGAATGATTTCCGGCCGCGTACCGAGCACCGTGAGTACTTTCAGTCGCTCGCGCATGGTTAGGCTACCTGCTCAAAAAATGTGTCGGGGTCGGAGGCCTGGAAAATTTCGTTGCACCAGAACATGGTGAGCAACTCGTCGTCGCCGACATTTTCAATTTGGTGCGTGTAGAGCGGGGGAATCGAGATGAATTGCGGCTCAGTTCCGGAAACGCGAAATTCGTGGGCGTGGCCGTCGCCGACACGGCGTAACCGAATGATCGCTTCACCGCGGACGACACAAAACCATTCGACTTTGCGGCTGTGAAAGTGATTTCCTCGGATGATGCCTGGTTTTGTCGTGGAAAAGAAAATCTGACCGCCGCCAGCAAGCCGTAGGATCTCGAAGAGTTGACCGCGAGCGTCTGTATGGAGTCGTGGGCGGTGGCAATGGTCTTTTAGTTCCACGTGCGACAGGAATGTCGAATACAGGCTAGCGTTGAATGGTTCGGTAATGTTCGGAACGATCTTCTCTTCGAAGTAACTTTGGCGGAATCCCCGGAGCTTGGAGAGTAATTGCGTAACACTGATGTGGGCCGAGCCAGCAACTCGCGCTACTTCAATGCCGGTAGCCGGGCGTCGGACGACCTCGACAATTGCCTCTACCAAATCGTTTACCCAAACGAGCTCCAGTTGCTGGTCATCGATAATAACGGGCTGTTGATCGTGAGTGAGTTGATGGCAGAATGTGGCCACGACTGAATTATAGAACGGTTTGCAGCCGGCCCCGTAAACATGAGGAATAACCAGCACCGTGGCTCGTCCGCTATGGCGAGAGGCCCAATTTCGGATCTGTTCTTCACCATACTTTTTCGAACGGCCATAACTGTTTGCGCGATCGCGCTGCGTGCTCGAAGCAAAGATCAGATGAGGTGGACGATCATAGCTGGCCAGGGCTTCGATAAGTCGATCAATAAGGGTAGTGTTGACGCCGTAGACTTCGCGCTCGTCGCCGCGGTTGGCACCAGCCAGATGCACGATGCAATCGCATTCTCGCACGAAGGATGCGAGCGCGAACGGATCGTTGAAGTCAGAACGAGAGCAGGGCACGACTCGGATATCGGTTTCGGCTGATAATCGACGCAGCAAATGACCGCCGATGAAGCCTTTTGACCCGGTAACACCTACCCTGGTACGAGTTCTTGAATCGCTCATGCGGCCACCCTCCGGGATGCAAGTCGCGACGACCGTGCTTGAAGCGTTGCGGTAATTTCCGGCAACTGGAGCAATAGTTGCTCGATTTCAGGCACACTCAGGCGACGTGCATTTTCGGATGTGTAGCCTTCTTTGGCAAAAGGCGATGGGTGGATGCCGCGGGAGAAATAATCGTCGTAGTTTTGGCCTGTTTGGCTGTTGATGCGATAGTAGTTCTCGAATTCCTGAGCGCGGGCGAATTCCTCGGCCGTCACGAGCACTTCGTGCATTTTTTCGCCGGCGCGGATGCCGACCACTTGAATCTCGCTGGAAGATTCAAACAGGTTGAGCATGGCTTGAGCCAAATCGCCAACCGTAGCGGCCGGTGCTTTACGCACGAACAGATCGCCCTGGTGTCCGTGCTCGATCGCAAAAGTAACGAGCCCCACTGCTTCGGAGAGCGGTAGCAGCAGGCGGGTCATGTCTGGATGCGTGATGGTGAGCGGCCGGTTCGTGGTGATTTGTTCAACAAACAATGGAATTACGGAACCGCGAGAGTACATAACATTCCCATAGCGCACGCCGCAGTAGATGACAGTTGTTTGTGCCGACTGAGAACGCGCTAGCATGAGCTTCTCCATGAGCGCTTTGGTTTGCCCCATGGCATTGATCGGATAGACCGCCTTATCGGTACTGAGCACGACGACCTTCTCGGCACCCCATTGTTCCGCCGCTTCCAGAACGTGGTGCGTTCCAATAACGTTGGTCTGCACGGCCTCCATCGGAAAAAATTCGCACGATGGAACCTGTTTGAGCGCGGCAGCATGGAAAACGTAGTTCACGCCACGCATTGCAGTAGCTACCTGGTGCCTGTCGCGAACATCGCCAATGACGAATGAGAGGCGAGGATCGGAAAACGCCAGTCGCATGTCGTACTGTTTTTTTTCATCGCGGCTGAACACGATGACACGGCTCGGCGTGTAGTCTCTCAGCACGAGCTTGATAAAGTCGTGTCCGAAAGAACCGGTGCCACCGGTGACAAGGATGGTTTTTCCGTTGAACATGGGCGCAATAACGCTGGCAAAGTCCGGGGCCAATGGACCGCGGAGAATAGTGGCAGCACCGGTGCATCACAAGTTCAGTTGGAGGGGGCAGAGGGCATGCTTTTTTTGCAGGCACTGCGAGCTAATGAGGGGCAGTTTTGCTGAGTGCTAGCGGCAAGCGGTGGTAGATAAGCTGTCTTGCCCCACTATAGGCAGATTATGTACTTATCTCGCTGTAAATATTTACGGCGATGTAGTTTCGCACTCGCCATACGCGCCTCGTTGTATCCGTCTCTTCATTAGTTGCATGTTGAGTTGCGCTAGACCAATCCGCCTTCGAAGGCAGGCACGCCGGCCTGCGCGCGTACGATCGCGTTGTTGGTCGGTCGCGTATTGGTTAATTGCGGCAACAATCTTTTGCGGTGGTTCGGGGTGCAGTTCAACTCACTACACGGCCGCCAATTTACCTTCCGAGCTTCGTGCCGTACCGGTACCGGCGTCGAACGGGATCAACCTCGAGCGAATGGTAGGTGGCGGCATAGGAACATCACAGCTTGGCCCCGGCGACTTAATCGAAGTTACGATTGTGAGCGGTAGCGGCGAAGAGCGCATCACTCCAATCCCTGCACGTGTGGCCCAAGATGGCACGGCGATGGTGCCATTAGTAGGCAGCGTGCCCGTCGGTGGCGTGGAGCCAGTTCAGGCCGAGCAGCGAATTGCTTCGGCAGCCATCGAGCGAGGAATTTACCGGCAACCGTACGTAACCGTGACGGTAAAAGAACCGGCCGTGAATCGAATTACCGTGTTGGGCGCGGTGGCAAAACCGGGAGTAGTGGAATTGTCGCGCGGGTCGAGCGATTTGGCAAGCGCGATCGCTGCCGCCGGCGGGCTGTCTAAGGAAGCCAGCACGCGGATCGAGGTTCTCCATCGTGGCTCGAAGTCGTTCCTTGCGGAAGATGAATCTCAGGACGCGAGCGGACTAGCAAATAACGGGGCTGACGGGGTAACTCTCGCGAATTATGAGGGACCGCGCGCGAAAGCTCGAGGGCCGGATTTGGCACGAATCGATATCGCCATGGCAGGCAGTACAGAGATTTCAAATCGCCGATTAGATGACCGCGACGTAGTGATGGTAGTACCGGAAGAGAAGCAGGTAATTCATGTAACTGGTCTTGTGAAAACCCCTGACCAATACGATTTGCCGCACGACAAAGACATTCGAGTTTTGGATGCTATTGCGCTTGCAGGCGGAACCACCTCGCTTGTTGCAGACAAGGTGTATGTGATTCGCCAGTTGGGTGTGGATAGGCAGCCGGCGGTGATCAAAGTAAGCATGGCAAAAGCGAAGAACGATGGAAATCAAAATTTGCTGTTGAGGTCTGGCGACTTGGTAACGGTCGAGTCGACACCCACCACGATGGCACTTGATACGGTGAGTAAGTTCTTCCGCGTTGCATTGGGGTTGAACGGCAGTGTAGCCGCCTTCTGATAAAACGCATGAATTCGCAACCAGATAACTTCGAAATGCCGATGCTTGCCGACGCTGCGATGAGCAATGCATCGTCGGAGCTTGTGCATAGTTTGTTGCGTCTTGTGCAGATTGCGGAGTATCGCAAGGCAACGATCATTCAATCGCTGTGCATTGCGATGATTTTAGGGGCGTTGTACTACGCGTTGGCACCAAGGTATTACGACTCCACCGCGAAGTTGCTCATCGACCGGCGGAATAAAGATCAGGTGGCCGATATGGCCGACCAACCGGCACTCGATAGCACGATGGCCACCCACCGCGAATTAGTTTTGAGCCCCGTGGTTGTTCAGCAGGCCATTGAATTTTTGTTGCCCGAGCACCAAGTAGACTTTGCGAACTCACCGCCCTCGGAGTGGACTCGGTTGGTAACCAAGCGGCTGTCGGCACGGGTCACAAGAAAAGCGAATTTCATTGAGGTGTGTTATCGATCGCGCTCACCCGAGGCGGCTTCAGCGGTTGTGAGCGCGGTTATCCAATCGTATTTACAGTTTGTAGATAATACTCATAAGGGCTCATCAAGTGACGCGATTTCAGTGCTCACTGGACGCAGTCATGAGATTGATAAAACACTTTCTGTGAGAAAATCTGAGTTACAGGCATGCCGCGACCGAGTCGGGAGCCTGACCGTGAATTCTCAAGACGGCGTAGTTGAGCCAACCGTGCAACGCGCCTTGCGGCTGAATGATGCATTGATAGAAGCCCAACGGCACCGACTCAAGCTCGAAGCTTCTTACGCTTCGGTCCAGCAAGCAACCCAGCGCGGTGAAGACTTGCAGCAACAACTTCTGGGTTTAGAGGAGGTGGTTGGTCGGCAGATGCTGATCTCGGCGCTAGGCCTCACTCCGCAAGATTTAGCGCTGGTGAAAGCTCAGGAGCAGAAGTTGCTAGATGCACGGGCCGAATTGCAGCGGATATCGCCCTTTTATGGCCCCTCGCATCCGAAGGTTGCCGAACTCCAAGAACGGGCGCAAATGATTGACCAGTACCTGGCATCTTATCGCGCGCAAACGGGCGAACGGATGGCATCCTTGGGTGGCAATGACCTGGGCCCGTTGTTGCTTAAGATGTTGTCGCAATCGGTGAAGCAGGCGCAAGTGCAAGAGCGACAACTCCAAGCTGCTTATGAAGGCGAACGGCAGAAAGCACGTGAGCAAGCCAACGATTTGCAGAGAATGCAGGATATTGAACGCGACATCGCACGGTTGGAAGTTGAGCGTGATACGCTGGTAGGTAAGATTGCCACGATCGATACGAATCAATTGCAAGCGCCGATTCAGGCGACCGTGGTTCAAGAACCATTGCCCGATGAAAAGCCCGACTCACCTCGATTGAAGGTGGTCGGATTGTTGACGTTCCTTGGAGGGCTCACGATTGGCGGGTTGATTGCTTACGTGCAAGACGTGCTCGACGACCGCTTTTCATCGCCCGAGGAAATGTCGAGTCAATTAGGCGTATCGGTTCTTGCCATTGTGCAGCGTCTCGAACAAATGGCTGGTGAAGGACTCGCGAAGGTACATACGTTCGTGTCTCCGAACGCTGTCGAGGCCGAGGCATTTCGCACGTTGCGGACGGCCATTACGCTTGCGGCTAGTTCGACCGAGCGTCTTGCAATTTCGAGCGCTGAGCCCGGCGACGGTAAAACAACCGTGACGGCCAATCTGGCCGTGGCCTTTGCGCAAGCGGGTAAACGCACGATCGTGATCGATGCCGACTTGCGAAAGCCTGGCATGACGGCGCTGATGAGTCTTAAAGGCCAGCCGGGTGTATCCGACTTATTGTGTGGTGAAGAGCAAATTGCAACGGCGGCCACAGCGCTCGTTTGTCGCACGGAGCATGCGAATCTCGACGTGCTGCCAGCCGGTATTCGTCGCCCGAATCCAGCCGAGTTACTTAGTAGCCAAGGCTTTGTTGAATTGCTTGCTTGGGCGGAAGCGAATTACGATCAAGTACTGGTCGATTGCCCCCCCGTCTTGGCTGTTAGCGATGCGCAGATAGTTGGCCGGCTCGTGGACGGAGCAATTCTGGTAGTTCAACCACAAAAGAATCATCGTCACTTGGTGGCCCGAGCATGCCGTAGTTTTGTTGCGACAGGAAGTAACGTGATCGGGGTCGTTGCTAACGGATTGTCGCCCGAGGCGGGGCGAGGTTACGGGTACGGCTATGGATATGGTTATGGCTACGGTTATGGTCACGATGCGGACAGTGATGAACGCCCAACGCTCGATGAATCCATAAGTGTCGATGGCGAGTCCTGTCAACCAATTCTACCTATGACAGGCGGTCAACCCGATGACGATGCCAAGACGCAGAGTGTTAGACACGATCTGCACGTGCATCGTCCGTTTCGAGCTGCTTAGCGTATGAAGTCCTCTCAAACCAATGCGACGTTCCACTGGGGAAACGCGCGAGAGGTGCGCCCGCAGCGTCGCGATTGGTTGCTGATAGTCGTCGATATTTGCTTGGCTGCGGTGTTGTGTGTGGCACCATTCATTTTTGGCGGCAGGCATGATCTGGGACGGCTGGTTATGCTGTCACTGATTGCCGTCGCGGCCGTGGCATGGTCGGCACGACAATGCCTGCGATCGACTTCGGAATTTCCTCGCACGAACGCCTATTTCATTTTTCTTGCCGCCGCAGCACTATTGGTCGCGCAGATCGTACCTTTGCCATTCGATTGGGTTGTACGGTTATCGCCCAATTTGCCAAAGCTTTTGCCACTTTGGACGGGGGAGCATGAGGCAGGCCTATCACTCGGGCAATGGAATCGGCTCTCGCTCGTGCCGCATGAGACTACGAAGTCGCTGGCCATGCTGATTGGTTATGCTCTGTTATTTATTGTGACAGCGGGGCGAATTCGTAAGGTTGAGGATATTCGACGCATTTTGAGTTTTCTAGCCATAGCGGCTGTGTGCATGGCCGCATTTGGTGTCGCTCAGTATTGGACAAGCGACGGACGATTTTTTTGGTTCTACGAGCATTCTCACCGGTCGGCGACAACCAGCCTCAGTGGCGCGTTCATCAACCGAAATCATTTTGCGCATTTTCTAACACTGGGGGCGGGGCCTTTAGCGGCATGCTTATTTGCCATGTTGTACAACCGCTCGGTTACGCGCAACACGGCACCCGCTAAAGTCGCGTTGCAGAAGTTATTGGTTTGGTTGACCTTCGGCGCTTTAATCTTTGTTGTGTTGACCGCTATTGCTTCACGTTCGCGAGGTGGTGTCATCGCATTATTGGCTGCCTCGATCGCGCTGGTCGCCGTCTATCGAGCAGCCGGGTTGATCGATCGGCGAGTCATTTACTCGATTTGCGGCTTGGGAGCCATTGTTGCGGGAGTACTTGCTTGGGGTGGTTACGACCGCGTTCTTACTCGGCTTGGCAATCTGACGGAAGGTTCACTGGAACAAGTCGATCAGGATGGCGTACGACGAATGATTTGGGCGGCCAACCTACAGGCATTCAAGGCATTTCCGTTAACTGGAGCAGGTGCCGGCAGCCATCGTGAAATTTGCCCCGTGTATCTAGATACGACTCAAGCAGATGAATACACGCACGCTGAGAATGGATATTTGCAGATACTTACCGAGAATGGCCTATTAGGCGGCTTGCTCTTAACAGCGGGCATCTTCTGCGTCGTTGGTTGGTGTACGCGTTGTTTCGTGAGATTAAGTCAATCCGAAGAATCGCTCTGGTTTGGTGCAGCTTGTGCCGGGCTGGCGGTCAGCCTTGTGCATTCTGTGGTCGACTTTGTTTGGTATATACCGGCGTGCATGAGCGCTACTGTCGTGTTAGCGGCATGTGTTTTAAGACTTTCGCAATTGATGAGGAACACTACAGGGTTGTCCGGCAGCGGATGGGTATTCACGCATGCCAGGTGGCTCGAACTGACGGCTGCCATGTTGCTGGTTAGTGGATGGAGTGTATACGCATTCGTTGGACCAGGCATGGCGGCTGTTTACTGGGATCAATATCTGCGGGCATCTGTGGCTAATACCGAACTTGCAAACGAAGCATTAACGCAATTCGTATCGGATCAAAGTGTCGGAGCGAAGGATAAGCGTCGACACATGCTGCAGAAGTCGATCGAGCACTTATGCAATGTGGTAAAGTGGGATCCGCAACTCGCTCGAGCACATCGACGATTGGCCGATCGTTATGTGGCTGAGTATGAACTCAATGCGGAGTTGTCGGACCAATCGACAAACGTTTTGAACGTCGTTCAGATCCGGGAAGCCGTTTTGAACTCGACCTTTAGCTCGGTCGAAGAACTGAAAGCTTGGCTTGCGAAAGCGTTTGGCCAAGAGATTGATAGATTGAACCTGGCACAGTCGCATGCTCACCGTGCGGTCGCACTGTGTCCGTTGCAAGGTGATAGCTACCTTACGCTAGGCGAGCTCACCTTCTTGGATTTGGAACCTACGTCCGTGGTTCAGGCTTATATGGATCAGGCACTCGTGGTACGCCCTCATGATCGAAATGTGCTAAATAAGGTGGGGCGTTACGAGGCCTCTCGAGGGCGGCTTGATGCGGCAGTGCTGCACTGGAAGAAGTGTTTTCCTATTCCAGGTCGTCATCAAAAGGAAATTATCTATTTGATGGCGTCGAGCGGTGTACCAGCGAGAGCATTTTTGGAGATGTTCTCGCCGACATGGCAAACACTTCGTGAAGTATGGGACCAATACCGTAGGGTGGGCGACCCTGAGCAACTTACCGAAATCGTTTCCTATGCGAGAGCTCAGACGATCAAGGAATCTCAAGCAAAGCCGGCACGATCGGTTTGCTATTTATGGTATTGGCAGTCGGAAATGTACAAGCAAATTGATCGGCCGATAGAGGCGTTGACGTGTCTTCAACGTGCGTATGCCTGCGACCCAACGATTTTCTTTGTTCGTTGCGGATTAGCTCGCGGATTGAAAGCGAACGGCCAATTCGTGGAGGCTGAATCGCATGCGCGCTGGTGCCTTGCTCGTCGCCCTAATGACACGGCACTTCGGGCGATGCTCGAAGAAATATCGAAATCGCGATTGGCAACGCAGGCAACAAATATCACTAATAATCGTTGGAAACCACGAATTGCGTTTGCAAAACCGCTGGTCAGTTCAATCGCACAAGAACCGCAAGGAAATCGATAGGTGTGTAGGAATACGCGAACGATTGGGCAACTCGTGCTGAGCGCGGCAATTTACTTGCCGTTGTTGGCCACGACCTACTACGTGGCATTTTTGCTACGCTTTGCAGGCCAAGTGGAACCGCGAGCCCAAGAAGTCTTTCTTTCTACCGTTCTTTGGCTGGCGCTGGCAAAGTGGGTTGTGTTTCTCTGGTTTCGCATGCATCAAGGTTGCACTCGTTTTGTCGGCTTTCACGACATGCTGACTCTAGGCAAGGCGGTAACATGCGGCGCGGTGTTCGTTACCCTGTTTGATACAATGTGCTTGCCGTATTCGAATATTCCTCGAAGTGTGATTGTGATCGATTGGGGCACTACGCTTTTGGCTGTGGGGATGATCTGGGCACTGCCTAGGTTATTGCGAGACGGTTCATGGCATTTTTTATCGTCGTCGAATGGTACAGCGACCATCATCGTGGGCGCGAACGAGGCCGGCGAAGCTTTATTACGTGCGATTCGTCAGAAAACGTCGCTCAATTATAGGATCATTGGGTTTACTGACGACAGGCCTCAGTTGCATGGGCACCGTATAGCGGGTGTTAAAGTGCTTGGCGGGAGCAACGATTTACCTCATCTGGCAAATCAGTTTGCAGTCGGAGAGGTTTTGGTGGCATCGGGCGAATTGCCAGGACGAAAAATACGAGAACTGGTAGAGAGTGGCCGTCAGAATGGTTTCCGTGTGAAGATTGTCCCCAGTTATGATCAATTGCTGGCAGGGCATATAGCGGTTCGCCCACGCGAAGTGGCGATTGAAGATCTTCTATGCCGCGAGTCGGTTCAAATGGATATCGCGCCGCTGCGCAACTGGCTCACCGGACGGGTGATCATGATAACGGGTAGCGCGGGCAGTATCGGTTCTGAAATATGCCGGCAGCTTCTGAAGCTGGATCCCGCACGATTGGTGCTCGTGGACCGTTCGGAAACCGGGCAATTCTTTCTAGAGCGCGAAATGGCTCGCCTCGTTGCACAACGTAGCGATGCAACCGGCCACGAGTTTCCGAAAATCGACATTCGACTAGCCGATTTGACGGATCCCTTAAGAATGGCCTGTCTGTTCGAAGAGACCAAGCCCGAGATAATTTTTCACGCCGCCGCTTACAAGCATGTTCCGCTGATGGAAACTCATTGCTGCGAGGCCGTGAGAAACATCGTGTTGGCAACACGTAATATGGTGGAACTGGCCGACACGCACGAAGTGCAGGCAATGGTAATGATTTCCACAGATAAGGCGGTTAACCCTACGAGTGTCATGGGGGCATGCAAACGGATCGGCGAGCAATATGTACAAGCTCGCGCAATCTCCTCGAGTTGTCGGATGGTGACAGTGCGTTTTGGAAATGTGCTCGATTCATCGGGAAGCGTGGTGCCGGTGTTTCGCGAGCAAATCGCTCTTGGTGGCCCGGTCACGGTCACTCATCCTGATATTACCCGTTACTTCATGCTCATTCCTGAAGCTGCTCAGCTTGTGATTCAAGCCGGGGCCATGGGACAAGGCGGCGAGGTCTTTGTGCTTGATATGGGGGAACCGGTACGAATTCTCGATCTGGCTCACGACATGATCCGGCTTTCTGGACTACGGGTTGACGACGACATCGAAGTGCATATCACGGGGCTGCGACCGGGCGAGAAGTTACATGAAGAACTGTATGACATTACCGAACTGCATGAGCGCACGTCGCATCCAAAAATCATGGTGGCGGAGAGCTCACCTCGCCACGTATTAGAAGTGATTCGCGACGTGCGGGAACTCGAGGAAATGTTGGGGATGCCGAACGACGAGATTAAAGCGGCTCTTCACCGGATTGCTTCGATGCAGCGAACAGGCGTCGAACCCCGTCAATATCTAAAAGCTGCCTGACAAGCGGTACGTTGTCAGTCGGGCCTAAGCCCGGCTATGATAGGCTAATCCGACGAAGCTTATGGCATCCCTGTACGGTGGGTTTCGTCGTCTGAACCTGCTTGAATGCCGATTGTCTAATAACGGCGAGAACGAACGCGTTCGTCCTGCCAGCACTTATATACACTCCACGCTTTTGAGGTGATTCGAAACCTTTCATGAGCCAGCCCATTTTCATCGATCAAACAGATACGCTTCATTCTCTGCTGGCCGAACGAATTCTTATTCTCGATGGTGCCATGGGCACGCAGATTCAGGCCTTGGGTCTTGATGAACGCGGCGTACGAGGCGAGCGGTTTGCCGGGCATCATAAAGATCTCAAGAATTTTGCGGATATTTTGTGTCTCACGCATCCTGAGGCGGTGACCGATATCCACCGCCGTTATCTGGCGGCGGGGGCAGACATCGTGGAGACGAACACCTTTGGTGCCAGCCCTGTCGGCATGGAGGAGTTCGAGCTGCCGCTCGAATTGGTTCGGGAAGTGAACGCCGCGGCAGTGGCTTGCGCCCGAAAGGCATGCGACGAATACCTTGAGAAGACGCCCGATCGTCCCCGGTTTGTTGCTGGTTCCATCGGACCAACCACGAAGCAAACAGCCATCAGCACCAAAGTGGACGACGCCAGTTATCGCGGCGTGACCTTCGACGAGATGGAGAAGTCGTACTACGCCCAGGTCGCGGCCCTCGTTGAAGCTGGTGTCGATATTTTGTTGCCGGAAACGGTTATTGACACCCTCAACCTCAAGGCGTGCCTGTTTGCGATCTCTCGTTACTTCGACGATACCGGCTCGCGCGTGCCGGTGATGATTTCTGGCACGTTCGACAAAGGCGGTGCGACGTTTGTCTCGGGGCAAGAGGTCGAGGCGTTTTGGAACGCGGTGGCACACTTCCCCATGCTTTCAGTGGGCATGAATTGCGCGCTCGGGCCAGAATTGATGCGGCCGCATTTGGAAACACTCCAACAAGTATCGTCGGCGTTCATCAGTTGCCATCCCAACGCCGGTTTGCCCAACGAGATGGGACAATACGATCTTGGCCCCCCAGAGATGGCAAAAATGCTTGCCGAGTTCGCCGAACGTGGATGGATCAACATTGCAGGCGGATGTTGTGGCACAACGCCCGAGCACATCGCCGCAATTGCTAAAGCCCTGAACGGCATCAAACCGCACCGTAAAACCAGTGTGCCGTCTTATCTGCGTCTCAGCGGCACGCGGCCGTTCGCGCTGCGCCCGGAAAGCAACTTCACGATGATCGGCGAGAGGACGAATGTCACCGGCTCTAAAAAGTTTGCCCGACTCATCAAGGATGAGAAGTACGAAGATGCGGTGGAAGTGGCACGCGGCCAGGTCGAAGGCGGGGCCAATGTCATCGACATCAACATGGACGAGGCATTGCTCGACGGCGAAGCCGTGATGACTAAATACCTGCGGCTGATCGCCGGAGAGCACGACGTGGCCGCTGTGCCCGTGATGGTCGATAGCAGCAAGTGGTCGGTGCTCGAAGCCGGTCTGAAATCGTTGCAGGGGAAGCCGATCGTTAATTCGATCAGCCTGAAGGACGGTGAAGAAGAATTCTTACGGCGTGCTCGGCTTTGCCAATGGTACGGCGCGGCCGTGGTCGTGATGGCCTTCGATGAAGAGGGCCAAGCGGTGAATGCCGAGGACAAAGTACGCATTTGTAAGCGGGCTTACAGGTTGCTCACAGAGCGGCTTCACTTTCTACCGCAAAACATTATTTTCGACCCCAACATTCTTACGGTCGCTACAGGGATCGAAGAACACAACAACTACGCGGTCGATTTCATCGAATCGATTCCGCGTATTAAAAAGGAATGCCCGAGCGTCCATGTGTCGGGCGGTGTATCGAACGTATCGTTCTCGTTTCGTGGCAACGATGTGGTGCGCGAAGCGATTCATGCCGTGTTCTTGTATCATGCCATTCGAGCCGGGCTCGACATGGGCATCGTCAATGCGGGACAGCTTGCCGTTTACGAAGAAATCGAGCCGAAGCTCAAGGAGATGGTCGAGGATGTGATCCTCAACCGTCGGCCGGATGCCACCGAGCGGCTTGTCGAGCATGCTGAAACGATTAAAGGGCAGGGCGGCATCGCGGCTGTTGCCGATGAATCCTGGCGTAGCGAACCGGTCGAGGAACGGCTCAAGCATGCCATCTTAAAAGGCGTTGTTAAATACATCGACGAAGATGCCGAAGAGGCACGTCAGAAGTATCCATCCTGCTTGGCGATCATCGAAGGCCCGCTTATGGATGGCATGAGCGTGGTCGGCGATTTATTCGGCGCGGGAAAAATGTTCCTGCCCCAGGTGGTGAAAAGTGCCCGCGTGATGAAGAAGGCCGTGGCCTATCTTACCCCATTCATGGAGGCCGAGAAGGCGGCCTCTGGCGAGGCTCACAGCGCTCGAGCGAAAATCCTGTTGGCCACTGTAAAAGGCGATGTACACGACATCGGTAAAAATATCGTCGGCGTGGTGCTTGGTTGCAACAACTTCGAGGTGGTCGATTTGGGCGTGATGGTGTCGTGCGAGGAGATACTCCAACGCGCTCGCGAAGAAAAGGTAGACGCGATTGGACTGTCGGGCCTCATCACCCCCAGCCTCGACGAAATGGTACACGTGGGCCGCGAGATGCAACGCACGGGGTTCGATTTGCCACTGCTCATTGGCGGTGCCACTACGAGCGCGAAGCATACGGCTGTCAAAATCGCCCCCACTTACAAGTCGGAGGTGATCCACGTTCTCGACGCTTCGCGGTCTGTTGGCGTGGTGGAGAAGCTGATCAACAAAGAAGCTCGAGCGCGGTTAGACCAAGAGAACCGCGCATTGCAGGAGCAACTGGCCGCATCGCACGCCAAGCGGCAAGAGGCCAAGCTCGTGCCCTATGCCGAAGCCTTTTCTAAACGCTATGCAACCGATTGGGCGACGGTGGACATCCCCACGCCGGAGTTTCTTGGTACGCGAACTCTCGATGATTTTCCCCTTGAGAAGCTGAAAGACCACATCGATTGGTCGCCTTTCTTTCTGACATGGGAACTCAAAGGCAAATATCCCAGGATTTTCGACGATCCAAACCTTGGCGAGGTGGCTCGCAAATTGTTTGACGATGCCCAGGAACTGCTGAACAGGATCATCGACGAACACCTCCTCAAAGCCTGCGGCGTGTATGGCTTTTGGCCTGCGGCCAGCGAGGGCGATGACATTCTGCTATTTACCGATGAATCGCGCAGCAAAGAATTTTGCCGTTTTCATGCACTGCGTCAGCAGTGGGAGCGTAAGGGCCAGGCGAGTTTTTTGTCGCTTGCCGATTTCATCGCGCCGCTCGAAAGCGGTCGCAAGGATTACCTCGGAGCTTTCGCGGTTACGGCAGGGCTTGGCTGCGATGAACTTGCTAAGCAATTCGATCGCGCGCACGACGATTACAACTCGATTCTTACGAAAGCGCTGGCCGATCGATTGGCCGAGGCGTTTGCCGAATATTTGCATGGCCAGGCAAGACATGCGTGGCGATACGGCCAGGAAGAACGATTTTCGAACGAGGAGTTGATCAACGAGCAATACCGCGGCATCCGCCCCGCGCCCGGCTACCCGGCGCAGCCCGACCACACGGAGAAGCAAACGCTTTTTCAACTGCTCGATGCAGAACGACAAACCGGCATTCGGCTTACCGAACACTTCGCAATGCACCCGGCGGCGAGCGTTTCCGGTTTGTACTTTGCCCACCCAAACGCGCGATATTTCGCGGTCGATCGGCTCACCCGCGATCAAGTTGAAGATTACGCGCGTCGGAAGGGAATGGCGGTTCCCGAAATCGAGCGATGGCTGTCGCCCAACTTGGGTTACGACCCCACCTAAGGGGTTCGGGCAAGACACAGAAGCTGGCCTCTATATGCCGGCTTCCCTACAACGGTTGCGATTAACGCCACTGACGTTGATAGGACTCGATCGTCGGGTAGAGCGTAGTCACCACCGCGGCGATTAAAACTCCCGAAATCAAACCGCCTAAATGCGCACCGTAAGCAATGTGGTTGTCGTGTCGCGACATCAGCCATAAGTCGCCAATGAAACCCAAAATGGCGAATAGACCAAGTTGCATGGGCGGAATCGGATGCGCCAAAGGCCACACCTCGGCGTAAGGCAATCGCCACTGGATGGCAAGTCCCAGGTAGACTCCCGCGAACCCGCTGATGGAGCCAGAAGCCCCGATCATGGGGGCCATCGATTGTGGATCGAACCAAGTGTGCAGCAGCGCTCCGCAAATACCACAAATCAAATAGATTGCCAATGCTTGCCACTGCCCCAAGTATTGCGCGGTGAGAAATCCGAAGGTCCATAGGAAAACCATATTGAAGCCAATGTGTTCGGCTCCCCCATGGACGAATTGATAAGTCACGAGGCGCGACAGTTCGAGAAAAGTGCGAGCACTCCAATCGCCATGAAGGAGTTGCCGGCCTGCTTCCACGATGAGAACCGGCGTTGCACCAAAATCTTCCGCGTAGGATGTCTTCTGTAGTTGCTCACTGAGGAAAACCAGCACCGACGTGGCGATCAGTGCAAAGATCGTCAAATATCGCTGCGGGGTTAGCATAGGTTCACGGGTTCCACATCAACGAGCTTTCGGGAAACGCAAAGGCCATTCTAACAGAGCAAGGCACGGCAGACTCAAGCCGATTACCATCGTCATTTAAAGTGCAGCGTTTGCTTGGGTGGCATACTCTCGCCGCTAGCGCGGCAAGAGTATGGGTGTAAAGATGCTTGCCCGGTTGCACCGTGAAAACATGCCCCCCCCACATTACCGTTAACAACTACCTGAAATCAGCGTTCGGTGGGCCGCTGGCTATAGCGATTAAAACGATCAATTGGCGTTTTCTGGGGCGAGAGCAAGCTAAACTTAAGCATTCCCCGGTTCGGATCAGCCACTTCTCGGGCCTGGGGAGAACGGCGAAATCCCTCAAAAACAAGCGTTTTTGGCCGTTCTTTCACCCTTTCGGGGGTGAAAATAAGTTGGTAAAATAGTGCAGCGGCGGTTGGTGTTTTGAGGGACGCCGCATCCCCCACCTTTCAGGCGAATCCAGGCGAACCATATTCGCTTTACCGTTCGGATTCAGTCTCAAAATCAAACAAGCGTCTCACTACGAGACGTTTCAATGGCCTCAAACGGCAAATGATCGTTGTGAATGAGTGTTAGCAATTAACAAATTCCCGCGATTCGTAAGGCGTTCGAGGTTGCCTTTGCTTTCCCCGGTCCTTGTGACGCAAGTGGCATAAGCGTTGCAATCAGGACCGATCCTATAGGAGTTCAAATTTATGGATACCAGTCACAAACCTAACTGGCGCAATAATGCCCTGATGCTTGGAGCGTTGGCTGCCGGCATGATTGCCACGCAGTTGATGCCAAGCTACGAAGAGCATATGGGCAAGGTAACCTATCCCTCGGCCGCCGCGTCGCGTAGCGACGCCGAAGAGAATTCTGAAAGCTATTCACAATCGCGCTTCGCCAAGCCCGCGCTTGCCATGACGCAATCAGTGAATTAATCGTATTGCAGATCGACTCCTTGTAGCAATAGAGTACTCATCAGCCGGCCGGAACGTGCCGGCTGATTTCGTTTTTGCAGTTCGAGGCCGCGTTGGCCGGTTCTTCGGGAGTGAATAAATTCAGCATCGGTAAGGAGAGAACGATCAATGTCTACAGCTATTTGTCCGCCAGATGAAACCAAAGTCGCGGCTTTTGCCGATCGGTTGGTGGAGATTCTGAGTCATGGGGCAATACATCTCATGCTTGGCGTTGGCCATCGCACTCGATTGTTCGATACGATGGCAGGACTGCCACCCTCCACCTCGCAAGAAATTGCTGAGGCCGCCAATCTAAATGAACGCTATGTTCGAGAATGGCTGGGGGCCATGGTTACAGGTCGCGTCGTGAATTATGATGCGGCGAGTCAAACTTATCAGTTGCCTGCGGAGCACGCGGCATTACTTACACGTGCCTCGAAGCCCGTCAACTTTGCCTCGGCCATGCAGTGGTTGGCTGTGCTCGGAAGCGTCGAAAACGATGTCGTCGAGTGCTTTCATCAAGGGGGCGGCATTCATTACGAAGCGTTCTGCCGGTTTCATGAAACGATGGCCGAGGAAAGTGCCCAAACAGTGGTCGCTGCTCTTACCGAGCATATTCTGCCGCTGGTACCAGACATTCTGGAGAAACTTGAAAACGGTATCGATGTTCTGGACGTGGGGTGTGGCTCGGGGCAAGCGTTATGCCGAATGGCGGCCGAATTTCCTAATAGCCGATTCGTTGGCTACGACTTTTGCGAGGATGCCATCTGTGCGGCTCGCAACGAGACAGCCCAACACGGATTAAACAATGTTCGATTCGAAACTCGCGACGTTTCGCAAATTGGGGAACGTGACAAGTTCGATCTAATCACCGCGTTCGATGCAATTCACGATCAGGCGAAACCCGATTTAGTGTTGCGCGAGATCGCCAATGCACTTCGAACGAATGGCACGTTCCTAATGCAGGACATTCTTGCTTCGAGCTATTTAGAGAAGAATATCGAAAATCCTGTGGCACCATTTCTCTATACAATTTCTACGATGCACTGCATGACCGTGTCGTTGGCACAAAGTGGTGCTGGCCTTGGAACCTGCTGGGGACGCGAATTGGCCGAGAAGATGCTGCACGATGCAGGCTTCAAAACTGTGCGCGTTGAGAAATTACCGCACGACGATTTGAATTATTACTACATTTCGAACAAGTAGTCGTTTATCCCTCGGCCAGTCAGGCTGGGAGATAAATGTTTGAGGAGGGAGAGGAGTCGGCGCGTGCGCCGCTTACGTCGCATCAAACTTGATGCCCTGCGCAAGAGGCAACGCATCGGAATAATTCACGGTGCTTGTCACGCGGCGCATGTAAGCCTTCCAGGAATCGCTACCCGATTCTCGGCCGCCGCCCGTTTCTTTCTCGCCGCCAAACGCGCCGCCAATTTCGGCACCGCTCGTGCCGACATTCACGTTCACGATGCCGCAATCGGAGCCGGCCGGAGACGTGAAACGCTCGGCCTCGCGAACGTTGCCTGTGAGGATCGCCGAGGACAGTCCTTGTGGTACGTCGTTGTGGATTCGTATCGCTTCGTCCAACTCGCGGTATCGCATGAGATACAAAATCGGTGCGAAAGTTTCCTGCTGAATGATGGGGGCATCGGGCGATATTTCGACCAAAGCCGGCCGCACATAGTATCCGCCTTCGGGGACGCCGTCCGTCACGCGGCCGCCGCCGTGAACCGTGCCGCCTTGCTTTTTCGCGTCGGCCAGCGCCGATTCCATCGCCTCGAACGATTGCTTATCGACGAGCGGACCAATGAGCACATTTTCTTGTGTTGGGTCGCCTATCGGCAGTTTCTTGAAGATCGCCAGGATTCGGTCGCGAAGGTTATCGGCAATCGATTCATGGGCAATCAGGCGGCGGAGCGTGGTGCAGCGCTGGCCACAGGTGCCTGCCGCGGCGAAGATGATCGAGCGGATGGCCAGGTCCATGTCGGCCGAGGGGGTGACGATCATGCCATTGTTGCCGCCAAGTTCCAGCAGCGTTCGGCCCAATCGAGCAGCCACGGTTTTTGCCACAACCCGGCCCATCGGCACGCTCCCCGTAGCAGATACCAGCGGAACGAGCGGCGATTCGGAAAGTGCCTGGCCAGCTTCGCGACCGCCGACGACCACGTTGCAAATCTCGGCCGGTGTGCCGGGCGTTTCGCCAATCACTCGCTGCACAAGCGCCTGGCAAGCGAGGGCCGTGAGTGGAGTCTTTTCTGATGGTTTCCAAACGATAGGATCGCCACACACGAATCCGAGCATGGCGTTCCACGCCCAAACGGCCACGGGGAAGTTGAACGCCGAGATCACGCCCACCACGCCGAGCGGGTGCCAATACTCGGTAAGGCGATGTCCTGGTCGTTCGCTGGCGATGGTTTTGCCGTAAAGTTGCCTACTGAGCCCCACTGCAAAGTCACAAATGTCGATGATTTCTTGGACTTCGCCGCGTGCCTCGGCCGTAATTTTGCCGGCTTCCCACGAGACGAGAGTTGCCATGTCGTCGAGTTGCTCGCGAAACGCGTTGCCAATGCGGCGAACGAGCTCTCCACGAATCGGTGCCGGCGTATCGCGCCATGCAGGAAAAGCGGCCGACGCCCGAGCGATGGCCTCATTCACTTGCTGGGCCGAGGCCATGTTGAGTTCGGCCGTGGTACTGCCATCGATTGGCGAGCGTGCTACAAGTTTAGGGCCTTCCCCTGCGATCCATTCATTACCGATACCGACACTGCGCACCGCGCCTGCTAGCCCCAACCGTTCTAGTGCTTTCTTCAATTCGTTCCGCATGACTTACTCTTCTTCTCCCACGACGCCGCTGCTGAACCGCGTAGCCATTCGCGATTCGTAGTATTCTCCGAATCGGTTCGACAGAAAATCTTCGAGGCGAACTTGTTCCTGGCGTACCAAGCCACGGCGTGGCAATTTGCCGGCGACATGCAAGTCGAGCACCGCGCAAATACCAGCGGCCGTGGTGATTTGAATCGCACTCCACATTTCGTCGCCGATTTGCTGATGGTAGATCTTTCGGGCATCGCTCTTTTGCACGAGCAATCCTTTGCGCCACCCGGTGACCGTGCAGAACGTGACGACCACATCTTGAAACGTGACTGGCACGGCCCGTTCGAGAATTTCTTTGAACTGGTCGCGATGTTCGCCTAACCGCAGTTCATTCACGAGCACCTTCATAAGATCGCGGTGCCCCACGTAGCGGACCGTTTTGTAATCGAGCTCGCGCACCTTACCTACAAGCGTATCGCACAACGTGCCCAAGCCACCGCTCGTGTTGAACGCCTCGTACCGAACGCCGTCCAAAGAAAAATGTTCGTGGCCCTCGAGTGGCAGCAGGTCTATCTTTTTGCCGCCGTGAATCGCTTCGCACGGGTTGCAGTATTCGTTGATCAGGCCGTCCGTCGACCAGGTAAGGTTGTACTTGAGCTCTCCGGTTGGGAATTGTGGCAACGCGCCGACACGCATCTTCACCGTCTCGATGCTGTCGAACCAATTGATCAGGTCGTGAGCCACGATCGAAATGAACCCCGGTGCCAAACCACACTGAGGCATGAAGATTTGGCCTTCGACCGAACGCTTGGCAATCTCTGCTACGCAATCGCTCGTGGCGACATCTTCGGTTAGGTCGAAGTAGCTTGCTCCTGTTTTCTGAGCCGCTTCGGCGACGAGCGGGTTGTGGTAATAGCTCAGCGCGGAAATGACGGTTTGAAAACCCTTCATGGCGCTGACCATGTCGTCGATCGACGAGGCATCGATTTTCTTAACCTCGGCACCGGTGAGCTTTGCAACTCTTTTCAGCGCAGGTTCGTTGACATCGCCAACCGTGAGGTCATAATCTCCAGAATCGACGAGAAAACGGGCGATCATTCGGCCGATTTTGCCGGCCCCAAGAAGCAAAACGCGATGCGACATGACGGGCGAAATTCCAAGGTCTGCGAGTTAAATAAAGTACGTTGAACAACGATTTGCAACGTAAATGGTCGAGAGAAATGGCCAGAAAAACCAGCCCAAAAACGGCCCGCCCGTAAGGGTGCTCTGCAACCTTTGCCGCTTTCACACTATAATCTAACTGGCTTAACGGCAGGCAGCCATTGCAAATAACGATAAGGTGAATCATGTCCACAACAAGCGCTCCGGCACTGGACGAATATACTTGGGAAGTACAGCCTGAAGCTGCTCGATGGGTGGCTAAAATACTGGCCGAATTGGCCAGCCGGAACCCCACGATCGACCGTCTGAGCCAAATCCTTCGCGACCAAACGGGCACCCGCCTTGTGGATTGGGTCGATCATTTGGCCTTGGCTTCGGCCGACCATCCGGAGCTGGATCGCGAGCTGCTCGAGGTCGGATACACCGCCGATTCGGCAAGCGAAACCGAAGTTTGGCGTCATCCGCGTGGCATGTTCCCGCCGGTTCTTGTGGATAGCGGCCGCGAGGGGGTGGCCATTCGTTGCGATTCCCTCAACGATTGTCTGGGGGCGCTTCCCCAAGCGCTTGGCACGACGGTGGCAAAAGGTGCCATTCTCGGCGTTCCCGGTGGCCAGTTTCGAGAGGCCGCGATCGATTCCAAGAATGGCGTAACGCTATGGGCGATTGAGCGCCATGGCTATCCGGATTTTGTGTCGACCGACGCGTCACCTGAGCAAGTCGCCGCCGCGAAGCGTCATTTGGACGCTTATCGTAGTCGCAACCGCGATTCGTTTGCCTGCAACGGGTTCGAGGAAGCTCGCAAGCTGATTACGGCCGCCACGAACGACTTGGGCCGCGATTGGGCGTGCGATTTGTTCTTCCAAGCCGAACGCGACTATTGGCAAAGCCGCAACCGTGCGGCCCGCGTGCAATACGATCGGCAGAATAAGCTAGGCCTCGGTTGGGCCAACCACGACCACCATACTTATCGTTCCAGTCGGGCAGCGTTCAAGCATTTGATTGGCACACTGGAACTCATGGGTTTCCATTGCCGCGAGCGTTTTTACGCCGGCAGCGAAGCAGGGTGGGGGGCCCAGGTGCTCGAACAACCGGAATGCCGCTTCGTTATTTTTGCGGATGTCGATATGTCGCCCGAAGAACTCATGGGCGACTTCTCTCACGATGGACTGCTCGCTCGCGACGAGCTAAAGCTTGGCACCGTAGGCTTGTGGTGCGAACTGCACGGCGAGGCATTCCTCGAAGCGGGCATGCACCACCTGGAGAGCCAATTCGATTTCGATGCCTCTCGCGCTCAGCTTGCCGAAGCGGGAATCGAAACCTTGGCACCGTTTACCGACTTTACGTTCCTGCGCCAGGCATTCACTCGCGGCGAAACCTGGAAGGTCGATCCGCGGCGAATTGAACGCTTACTGTCCGCGGGACACATCACAACGGAGCAAGCCGAGAAGTTCCGTAAAGACGGTGCCGTCGGCTCTCACCTGGAAATTCTCGAACGCAACGACGGCTACAAAGGCTTTAACCAAACCGGCGTAAGCGAAATCATCCTCCGCACCGACCCGCGAAGAATGGCCGGGGCCTAGAAAAAAGCCCGCAACAACTGAGTACCGTTAGCGGCGGCAACGCCGCTGCGACCAGTGTATGGCCCATCAGCCCATCAATCTTAGGAACTCTAACAAAACCGGCGGGGACTGTCCCGATTTTGCGGAGTCTTCGCAGCAAAATGGGACTGTCTCCCTCTCTCAGACGGTTTGGTTAGAGTTCCTAAATCAGCACTAACCAACTGGCCACGAAGGAATGTAGCGGCCCAAATGGCCACGAAGTGGCCCAAGAATGTAGCGACGGGCGCGAGCCCGTCGTCACCGGTCCCAACCATACACGTAGTGCTTGTCGGCGAGCGACCGTTTCGACCACGCCTGGTACTCGGCCTGCCAGGCTTCCAAGAGTCGCGTCACGGTCGAGGCCGAAAGGCCTGGGCATTCGCTCTCCAACAACGCTTGTAGAGGGGAAGAAAAGGGGACGGGAATCATAGTATTGACAATTGATTCCCGTCCCCTTTACTTCTCTCGTCCCCTATACAACTACGTCAGAAACCAGCCTACATTTGCGGATGATCCTTCTGGCGGATGCTCGCCGCGC
>CAZTWS010000035.1:0-37606 GCA_964618225.1 uncultured Planctomycetaceae bacterium | reverse complement strand
GCTTCTTAATGTTGCCGTGCCGGCGTTCGACGCAAACGACGAATATTTTGACTAATGCAATTGTTGAATTTCAGTTCTTGGATCCGCATATATGGATGAGTGCCTGCCTACTACGCGGCACCTCATCCAAAACGAGAACCGCTCGTACATATAATGCACAACAAAGCATGCTCTCTGAGCAGTGTGTAAATATGCAGGAGTAGTAATTCATGCCTCAAACAGACAGGAGTTTATTCCGGTAGCGGTTTGCCCTTTGTTTCGGGCCCAAGCCAAATGAGAAAGAGTCCGACCAAATAAATTCCGGCCAGAGTAGCACCCGCGCTTGGCATTGCGTCGACTTCTATTCGGTCTGGGGCAATGCCCTGTGAGAAATAGGCAATGAGCGTGGCTGTTTGGAGTGTCCCAATTGCAGAAAGCACGCGCCCAAAGTTATAGGCGAACCCCTGACTCGTAGCCCGGATGCTTGTTGGAAACAACTCGGGTAAATACAGCGGAAACCAGCCGTAAAACGAGGCGGTAATTCCGCCGGCGGCAAATGCACTCAGGAGCAGATGTGCATTGTAGGCATCGTTTGCCTTGTACAGGTAAATAAGTGAAACGAACGATGCCAGGCATAGGCCGAAATAGGTGACTCTCCGTCCCAGCCAGCCACCCAAAAATGCCGCGATAAGCGTACCTATAATTGCTCCAACTGCCAATGAAATCTGGGTGTGCTCTTTTGCAAATTGCATCTGTTCGCCGGTTGGAAGTTGCTTGGCCAATGCATTAGCCCATTTTGGTGCCCATTGGAGCGAGCCCCAAGTACCAAGGAGGGCTACCCCTGAAAGGCACGCGCCAAGAAGCATGCGACCGATATACTTCGTGCGACTGTTGGCCGGCAAGTTTGTAGCAGCTTCGGCACGCCCCAAGTAGCGGACAACCGGATAGATATAGCCAACCAACGAGGTGATTAATCCAACGGTAGTTACCGAACCGCGCAACACGGCCTTCCATGAACCGTTCGTTGGAGTAGATGGCATAAGATCCTCGAACACTGGTGACCAGACGACAATAACAGCCATCGCACCAACGGCACCCAACAAGACGCCAAGCAGATCACGAGTCGCCCAATGGCTGGTTCCACCTTTGCTTCGCTCCGCTTCCCACTTGTGAGATTCCGGCACGAATAGCCGGATAAAAAATACCAGCAATGCCGGCAGCGAACCGGCGATCATAAGGAGCCGCCATCCGTCACCTGCAAGCAATGACGTTGTTGTCTCTTGTGAGACACCCCAATTGATCAAAAGGTCTTCGAGCCCTTGAATAAAACTTACAAGAACCAGGCTCAACAGCCCAACTAGGAGAAATCCTACGTTTGCGGCGGCTCCTATTAGGCCAGCCAGCATCGCACGCGATCGGTCCGGCCACAATTCTGTAACCAATGCCACACCAAGTGCCCACTCGCCGCCCATACCAAGCGATGCGATAAATCTCAGCACTGCTATATGCCAGGCTTCACTTGCGAACCCGCAGAGCCCTGTAAAGATCGCATAGGTGAATATGCTAAGCGACATGGCTCGGACGCGCCCGATGCGATCGCCCAGCCAGCCGAATACGACTCCCCCCGTCGCCGCCCCCACCAGAAACACGGCCATGATAACACCGAACCAATCACCCTTGACCGTAGGATTGGCCGCGATTTCGGTTTTCAGAAGCTGGTCCAGCGCGCTTGGCCCAACGAGCGGGAATAATCCGATTTCAAAACCATCGAAAGTCCAGCCGAGAAGAGCCGCGATGAGGGCCATCCACTTGCCACGATCTTCCTTATCATGCATATCCTTTATCCCTTGGGTGACCTAATTAGCTAGAAATTGTTTTGCCAGATTCGATGGAAGATAGCTGTCGAACCGGCTAGCCATTCCCCTTCAAGAGTTGCAAAAGGGCCGTCAGTTCGCGAGGCACTCGATTCTGCAAGCTTTTGGGACCACTTGTCACTTCCAGCCAGAGAAATGATGAAATTCCATAATGCATTAGCCATTGGTGTCGCTTGCCCGCCGCATGGTAATGCGTTGTATCCGTTGTTATCAGGAACAACACAAGGTACGCGATCACTCCCTTACATGCAGTTATGTTGTAAAACAATTTGCCGTGTGAAAACCTTGACTTCGTGGCAATCCAATCAACTGCAAAACGGCAAACTGCCGTTTAACCAAGGACAACGGTTGCTTCGGGTAACGGCCTGGCAATCAGTTCAACTTGGTAACCAAAGCCGGGACCGGTGACTGTGGATAAATCTAGTTTCCCATTGCGGCGTTGGTAGACTCCCGGATGTACTTGAGCCTCCCACGACGAGGCCTCGGGGTAGAATTGCATGGCGTTAGATTCTACCCCCATCATCGTCTTTGCATGCGCTGCAAGCATGACATGAGGGATCTGCGCGAGCATGGGATTTGTCAAATCTTGCACCATGAGGGCCATGCCGTGAGCTCGCGCCCAGCATAGAGATAGTATAGCGCCGGTCTGTGTCTTGCAGGTTTTCAGCGCAACTCCATTCCAACCGAGCGACTGGCCGAGCATGACGAACCGCCAGTCGTGGGCACTTTCGTCTAGAAAGATCGGTTTGCGTTTGGCAACACCACGTACGTCGACCCGTTCTTCGTCTAAATCGTACGCGAAAGGTTGCTCAACATAGGAGATCATTTCAAAAACATCTGCCTCGTCGCGTGCCAGCCGATCCAGAATATCGATTACATAGGCTGGCTCTCGAACCGTGCAGTTGAAGTCGGCCGAAAGCCACTTCACGCCGTAAAGCTGCCCCATGCGGCCAACACGCACTAAACGATCGTAGTCCCAAGCGGCATCATCGCCCCGAAGCTTCACTTTAAGACAAAACAGTCCATCGCGTTCTATCCAATCACTTAACAGTTCGGGATAGCCATCGTGCAACGATCCATTTGTGAGATCACTTTTCTCGATCGGATCAAGACCTCCAACCAAGTGCCATACGGGCAACTGTCGTTCTGGCTCAGGCGATATGAAGGCCTCTGGGTAGGCATTCCGAAAATCGATCTGCGAACCCGGTGCCGGCGTGAGGAAATCGGCCAAGTCGCTACTCATATATTGCGCGTTGTAAGTCTGATAGGTCGAGACGCCGTGCAACTTACCGTACGCATCATGCAATGCTATATCGAATGCGGAACAACACAGGAGTGCTGCCAAGTGAGGTAAATAGGCTTCTGGCTCTCTGTCTAAATTGAACTCGCACGTTAGAGGCGTCAAAACATCCCACTGAAAACTGTTGCCGATTTCCAGAGGATGTCCCCACACTGCATGTTGATACCATGCCTCCGCCAATCGTCGGCAGAACGTCATCATCGCCTCATGCCGTTTCGCATACGATAAACCGCTGGGCCACGCCCATTGGACGCTGAGCGGCGTTTCGCCCCACCCCTCTGATGTCCTCCCCAGGCGGTCAACAAGCTGCATTCGCACTCTGGCACAGGTCACAGTGGTTAGTGTCTCGCTACCAAACTTGAGCGGCACGCGCGTCGTGACTGGCAGCAAATACAGTTCAACGCGTTTTATGCGCGCATCGGTCGACCGGCCAGTTTGACGTGTCCTTGTCGTTGGATGTTGATCAACGAATGCCATGAGTTATATTCTTTAAGGCAGTTTTGTTAGGTCTGTTCGGACGAAGACAGTTTTCGGCAAATCGCAGACGGTTTTCTTAGAGGGTGTATACGGACGGTGCCATCTCGTTCAGATACTCTTCGATATTTGTATACCCATCGCCATCCGCATCCATCGCGGAATCAGCGGGATCCTGCGGGTTCAAGCCCTGGCGGCGTTCCCAATCGTCTGGCATTCCATCGTTGTCTGAGTCTTTTGGCGGCGGAACCGATGCAAGTTCTGGCCAGCCGCCAACATCGGCTTGCGAATCAATGATGCCCTTGCTGCCACCTTTCCATGAGGCTCCGAACTGAGCAGTTCCCGTTCGGATTTCATTCACGATGCGTGAATCAACAGCGTCGCGCGATTTCGAGGCGCCGGCATGCGCGAGCACAAGTTCGAATGCCTCTTCCGCCGACTGTGTTCTTACTGGTGCAACCGTATATGGCTTATCAACTCGCAGAGTGGACTCGTTGGCATCCCCATTTTTGTTAAAGTCGATTCCACCATTCCAATTATTCTTACTAATTTCAGGAAAGCCAACGACAAAATTGCCATCCGCAAACATGCGCCCACGCGCATCGGACTGAAGAAAAATGCGACGGCGCACCTTGTGAGCTGTCGCCGGTCCTGCCTTGTAGTAATTGTTAACCCAGTTTCGTGGCCACAGTTCACCGCCGTAAGCGCTGTTGGAGCCCCAGTTGTAAATTACGTTATTGCGACAATCCATAAGCCCAGAGGCTTCATTTCCAGAGGCGCGTGGATTGCGGCTGTTGTGGTGTGCGAGGATGTTATGATGCCAAGATCCGCCCGGCCCGCCCCAAAGGCCGCCGTAGCCGTGCTGACCTTTCTTATGGATCGAATTGTTCAAACTTTCGGTAATCATACACCATTGAACCGTGAAATTGTCGGCCTTGTTGATCGAGAGTGTCTCGTCAATCCCCCAGCTAACCGAACAATGATCGATAATGGCTTGGTTTGCTAGACTCGAAAAACCATCGTGCTCTTTTCCCGACACATCCCCTGGTCGGAATCGTAGATATCGTACGATCGCATGATCCGCTTCCAACCGAACCATGTGATGCGCGATACAGATTCCGTCACCTGGCGCGGTTTGTCCTGCGATAGTGATGTAAGGATTCTTGATTCTAAGTTCGGACTTCAGCGGAATCGTTCCGGAGACGCGAAAAACAACGATGCGAGGCCCTTCGGCTTCGCATGCGGCACGGAAACTGCCCGGGCCGTTGTCATTCAGGTTGGTTACCGCCAGTACTTTTCCACCACGCCCACCGATGGCAAATTTGCCAAACCCTTCTGCGCCGGGAAAAGCGGGAGGGCGATTAGGACGAAAGTTCTTCGCCACGAGGGCCGGCGTAGAGACGTCGTACTCGAGATCGCATAACCAATCTTCTGGAAGCTTAACTCGGTCGAACTTGCCAAGAAGCGACGATATCTTACCACCGTAGAGGACGACCTGAGTTTCCTCATGGGGAAGGATTCGGCCAGCGAACTTCAGCCTAAGCGTACCCGACAAACTGTGATCGCCCGAAAGCACCGAGTCGCATGTAGCGCCATCAGTAATTGTGAAGGTGGTTATTTCTTCAGCATCTTGAACACGGTTTGCATTTTTATCAGCCGTCTTCGAGTCAGCAGCCTTGGCCATCCGTATGGATTCCGCCATAAGAAGCGCGCCTACACAACTGATGACTGCAACAATTTGCCAAGGTTGTCGGATCAATCGATGATAATCCCTGCTAAGCATTCAACGCTCTGTAAACAAATGAATAAATAAATAATAAAGTTGAACTTGACCGCCCGATTCAACTCGGTTGTTTATTTCCGGTTGTCCAGCCAATGGCATTCACCAATAGTTGGCGAAATGCCTTTTCCTCAAAATCCTCTGGACCGCCCAACGATGTGTAAAAAACCCGACCGCCGCCATACTCGCGTGTCCATGCCAGCGGTTCGGTATGCCCTGGAATGGATCCAGTGAGCAGAAGCTTGGTATCGTTGGAGATGCGACGATTCTTGTAGAGCTTGGTTGTTGTTTCAAACGGCTTAAAGCCCTGCAGGATCGGATCGCCCGAGGCATCGGGCGCGATTTTGATTTTCGTGATTATCCCGGATGAGTAGTGACCACTATAATCGCCGCCTAGAATTTCGCGGTCCAGTTCTAACCAGTTCTGAAAAGCATGGCTGGCGGTCCGCAATCCGACGATCGGTCGCCCGGCAAGACAGTATCGCTTTACCAATTCCAATTGGCTGGGTGGTAATTCGAGCCGCTTTGTGAACAGAACCATCACGTCGCACGCGTCGAGCGCTTCTAATCCAGGAAGGTCCGTTTTTGACTTCCAGAACGCTCTGGAGCAAAGTGCCAGCTTCTTTCGCTCGAGATATTTTTGAAAATCTGCCAGCGATTCGTTCGACTTGTACTCCTCCGAACCAGAGACGAGGCACACTCGTAAAGGTTTGGTCGCGGCTGCTTTCGCGAACACATGAGGCGCACAACCGGAAAGGGCGGTTGCAGCGGCGAACGCAGCCCCGGATCTCGCAGCGCCTAGAATGAAACGTCGTCGATTCAGCGTCATTTTACGCATCCTTTATTGGACTCACGAGGTGGTCGGCAGCAACCATGGTGCTCGATAAGGCCGTGAGGCCATCTGTGCAAGTTCTTCGTCGCCGACCACTTGCTCTTTCACCGGATCCCACTGCACTTTTTTTTGAGAACGTACAGCAATGTTCCCCAGATGACACACCGTCGCAGAGCGATGGCCGATAGCGACATCACATATCGGCAGATTTCGGGAGTGGATGCAGTCCAGCCAATTGCCATAGTGATCGGCGCTTTCATACAGATGCACATCGGATGAGCCCAACGGCTCGACTGCGATGTCTTCCGGCGCGACCACCAACTCTTTGCGGGTGACATGGATGGTTCCCTCGCTGCCCTCAAAGGTGGTTCCGCCGCGTTGTGATTGCCCACAGATAAGGGTCGTACCGTCTTGATACTTGTACGTCACCTCACACCAATCTGGCACTTCATACTGGGCTTGTTCGTCGTATCGTGCCTGTCCTTCAGCCAGTATGGGACCGCTCTCATCCATGCCTAAACCCCATTGCGCAATATCCAAATGGTGTGCGCCCCAATTCGTCATCTGACCACCCGAGTAGTCCCAGAAGAAACGAAAGTTGTAATGGACATGATTGGGGTTATAAGAGCGATACGGAGCCGGTCCTAGCCAGAACTCATAGTCAAGCTCGGGCGGCGGCGTTTTACGGTCACTAATGGGCCGCTTCTTGCCAAAGTTGATTCCAGAGATACCGGCACGCACTGTATGGACATTACCAATTCGGCCTGAACGCACTAATTCACAAGCTCGACGAAACCGTTCATCGGAGCGCTGTTGGCTGCCCGTCTGTACAATCCGTTTGTTTGCCCGAGCCGCGGCAACCATCGCCTGGCCCTCGGCAATGGTCAACGTCAATGGTTTTTCGCAGTAGACATCTTTACCCGCATTGCAGGCATCGATGGTCGGCAAGGCATGCCAGTGATCGGGCGTGGAGATGACCACCGCATCGACATTGCTGTCGGCAAGTAGTTCACGGTAATCGCCATAGGTGGCGCACTTGCGGCCTGTCGTCTCTTGGAGTTTGCCGAGAGCTTTAGCTAAATGAGATTGGTCAACGTCGCAAAGTGCGACAACGTCCACCCGATCTCGCAGATCGAGAAAGCTCTCCAAATTCTGTGAGCCCCGGTTACCCACACCGATAAAACCGAGTCGAATTCGATCGCTAGGCGCGGCCGATTTGGGGCTAGCGAACACTCGTGGCGACACCAAGGTCGGCAAACCAACCGTAGCGACGGCCGCCGTGCCGAACAGGGTCGTGCGTATAAAATCTCGGCGATTATTTCGCATCGTACACTTTCTTGAAGTTCTCGTAGTTCCGTTTGGTAGACAATCAACGAATGCCAATAAACTTCAGCAGAATAATTGTTGAAAAAATCGAGAGCGGATCACCTAAATTTCCAGAGCTAAACGCGCAACTCATGAAACGACTCGCACACGGTTACCCAGAACTGGTTTCAAACCCCCTCCTTTGAAGGGAGGGTAGTGAGGGATTGAATTACTCGACCCCACTAGCCCCTCACCCAACCCCTCCCTTCAGGGAAGAGGAGTTTTGAAACCCGCTCTAGCCATAACCTCCGACTTGGCTTAATTGGAGTTCAGGTTAACTACTTCACCATCCTTCCTATTTGCCAATCGACCATGCATGATGGGATCAATATCAAAACTGATCCCTTGTACGGACCCATCGCACATCGCCATCAAGACCACGCCAGAATGGGCGCTGCCAAACTTGCCGTCGTGGGAGCCTGGAGCGTTGTCTGGCATTGGCGACATAGCCCCGAGATTTCTAGTTTCGACTCCATCTGTCCAAACATACGCTGCTCTTCCCCAGCGCAGGTTATCGCGGTCCATACCGTTATACATGTTCTGGTCATCGCCACCGCTTGTACCGTTTTCGTAGCTATTCGGCCCCAACCATTTCTCCCCGATGCAATACGTTTTGGATGTGCCATCGGTGATTGACTTAAGCCGATTGAAACTCCAATAGGTAAAGATGCCGGTTGCGGCCGTGGAAAAATACTTGTAGGCGACCGGTACTGTGATTGACTCCCAGGCCGCTGTGCCGACCGTTTCCAGGGAACCTGGCCCACCTGGAAAAGCTTGATCCGGGCCATCCCCGATGTTACCCGCATAGTCCGACCGGGCACTTGCCGTCACCGCATCCTGGTTCTTAAAACCTTCAGGCCCGTTCTCGTTACTGTATGGCCCTCCACTCCTGCGTGAGGGACAGATCAATGTCTTGATGGTCATCGACGCGCGCTGCGCAAAAATCGCCTTTCTGGCAGCGTCATTCCAGCCGGTGCCGACTCCGGAGCCCATGTCGTGGATCGTCTGCTCTTCGATAAAAGGAAGCGTGTTATAGATCCAGCCACCAGGCTGCCTGCGACCGTGTCCGTAGTTAGGATCACCGACCCAACTGTGGCCCATGCCAGCCGAGGGAAATTGCTTCAATGCGGATTCATGATTAATCGCGCCCAAAGACAATTGCTTTAGGTTATTAATGCATTGACTTCGACGTGCGGCTTCCCGAGCTGCCTGGATAGCGGGCAACAACAGAGCAACCAAAATACCGATGATGGCGATAACCACCAGCAGTTCAACCAAAGTGAATCCGCGTCGCCAACCGTGCATGTTGTTCATGCGAATCGCTCCTTCAAGACAAGTCTAGGAGAATGCCTACAACTCTGTGCGTCGAACCTGTCGCGTCCCTAGCAAAACAGACACGAGTAGTCCGGCCAAAACGATCGCTGCCGGCTCAGGAACTGCGCTGCCGCTGCCGAGGCCTGACTCTCCGAAATTTTGTTTCCACGTGTTGTAACCAGGAATTCCGCCGAAGCCGGTCGGGTTTTTGCGCCACAGCACATAGTCTGCGGCATCGACGACGCCGTTTCCGTTGTAGTCGCCGTCAACTCCTGCTGATGCAACGTACTTCAACTGGATTTCATCGCCTCCGAAAGTTTGCAGCACCCAATTTGGATCGCTGAGCGTGATGGCACCGCTGTTTAGCGTAACGCCGTTGGCACCACGCAGAATCCGAACTGTATCACCATCAGCAGGCGTGAAACCGTTTATATAGCTGATGTTGAGCGCGCCACCCGTGAGCGAGGCGGTTCCGTGGGTGACATTGAACCAATCCGCGCCGAGGAGGTCATTCGATCCAATCTCAAGGTCCCAACTTCCGCTGCTCATGTCGAAGTTGGACGGATAATTCGCTCCGCCACCTACGACAACTTCTAGCAACTCATTCGATTTGGTAAGCAGTTGGCTACCAGTGTTTTCGAGGTGCGGTTGCCAAGTCTGAGTTGCTGAAGAGCTATTGAATTCCAGGATACCACCCGTCAGGTTAATGTCCGGAAGTGTCAGGGCGTTGGTTGAATAGCCCAATGTGCCGCCGATTGTTAGTTTGCCCCCTTTCAGGTTAAGGGTGCCCTCGGAATTGGCGTTGGGGCCAAGACTAACAAAACTTCCGCCGCCCCCTAAAGTGGCATGTCCCTGGCGAACTTCGAACAGCGCTTTGCCCTCGACTCCAATTCTCGATCCTTGTGATCCAACCTGCGTGAAGACAGCAGTGGGACCATCCAGGATAATCGAGGCACCTTCGTCTGGGGCCCCCGTCGGCAAATTGTTGAGGCTATTTCGCATATTTAGCTCAGTGGCGTTAATCGTGCCGCCCGTCATATAGATGACACTGCCTCCGGCCGGACCTTCCGCACCAACGCGAACGTCTCTGGTGACATTGATGGTTCCGTCAGACATGTTCAAGATGCCAAGGCCGCGGTGGCCGATCTGAAACCTTCCCGGAAAACTAGTGTTACCAATGGTAAGCGTGCCATCGCTCATAGTCATTTCGCCAACACTATTGGTGGCGTGGTAACCGATCGAAGTATCGCCGCCCGTTTTGATATCTACAGGGCCATCGATATTGAGATATCCTCTCGAATGCGCGTTGGGAGCTACGCGGATACCACCATTCACATCCACCGTACCGCCGGTAAAGGTTGCCGTGGAAACACTCTCGTTGCCGAGGTCTCCGTCGACGTTGGCTACGGTGATAAAGCGTTGTGTTGTTAACGTAGTCAACTCTTCCGGCGTCGCATCGATAATTTGTCCTCCGAGCATCGTGAAGTGCCCATTTCGAACATTAATGCCATTGTTGCCGTTGGCTCCGGAGAGCCCGTCGCCCCCAATGGCCGTGCCGATCGTGCCATTCTTCAAGGTGTAGGAACTGGTCGGGGTGGAAGTGGAGCCGCTTTCACCAATCGTGAGTCGGCTTGCGTTATACTTAAGGAGGAGTTTCGTCGTGGCACCATCCTGAATCACGGTGCCGGTAAAATTGATGTCAAGGCTATCGCTCCGCTGGCCGACTCGGATGTCCGGGCCGCCAGAGAGAAAGCCTTCGGGACCGGTAATTTCCCCCGCCGTCCAATGCAGCGTGCCAGGCATGCCGACTTGCACGCTAATCGGAGTACCGGGGTTTTCAGGATCGTCGATTGTAATGCTTTTAGTAGCACCGATTCTCAACCATTGAACGGACACATCGCTGTCGATCGTTACCGTGCCGTCGTTCCGAACAAAGGCTCTGTCGGCAACCGTTGGAGGTGTGGCAGGCGGAGCGGGAGGAGTGGGGGGAACGGGTGGATCGGCTTCTGGGTCGCCTGGACTGCCTTGATCGATCCAGTTGCTGGCCACATTGAAGTTGCCATCCGGAACGTTGAAATCAAGATCTACCGCACCAGCTGTGGGGATGAAGATGAGAGCCGTAATAACCCCAAACAAGGTTACCGCCTGTACTCGCAATAGCGAGGCACGAACCGAGAGATGCATCATTTCAACCTTTCTTTCTACGCTATAGATGAGGGCTTAGAAATTTCCGCAGACACCGTGCCAACCACCGTGCCAACCACCGCGCTGGCACCTGCGGTCGCACCAAATCGTAAATCTAACGTCGACGCGCCAAATGGATTAGTTTGCACCATTGCCAAGCTAGCGCCGGCCGTAAAACATGGATGGGCAATCAAGCGAACGCCGAAACAAATGGCTATCGAAACGGCGACAAGCGGCCCAACCTTCATGATGCTTGGTCTCCGTAATGTCGATTAGTCGGCTATGTCGCGATTCGCGCAGGAACTGACCCACACACGTAGGATATGCCTAAGCCAAACCGCAAACGGACATTCTGCAAAAACCTTGCAATATTCCGACAAGACCGAACCGATTAAGTCTGCCGCCAAGCGGCTATCTGAAGAGTGATCCAACCGAATCGAGAACACTATTTCTCAAGTGAATACCAACCGTAAACGCTTGCCTTCCACCTGTGCCTAACAAGATAATACTCAAAACTGCAAATGCATCATTCCTTTTTTATGGATTCTCACTCCACTTTTTCGTCACGCGCATTTTCACGGGCGTGAAGTTTAGTCTCGAAATTGTTTGCGATAGCTTGTTGGCGTCATCCCCTCACTCGCGCCAAATACTTGGCAAAGATACTTGGGCTCGGTGAAGCCCGTTCGCGCAGCGACCTCTACAATCTTCATGTCCGATTCTTGGAGTAGTAGTTTCACTCGTTCCAGACGGACCCGGGTAATCTCGCTTTTCACAGAGCGGCCTAAGAGTGCCTTGATTCTCCTTTCCAGCGTGCTTGGCGAATGCTTTGTTTGCGAAATAACATCGCTCACGCGAATGCCTTCGCATGCATGCTCGCGAATGTAACGAAGGGCTTGAACCACTTCAGGGTCATCAACCGCCAGAACGTCAGTTGATTGTCGCCGAACAAGCCCACGCGGAATTCGCAGTAGCACTGGCTCGCGTGGTGCTTTTTCGCCGCGAATCATTCGCATTAACAGCGCTGCGGCCTCGTACCCTACACGGCTGGGGTTGGTGTCTATGCTGGAAAGAGGGGGGGTGCAAAGGTTGCACAGGTTTGAGTCATTATCAACGCCGATAACCGCAACCTCGTCCGGAACACTCACGCCGGCACGACGGCATGCGTCCAGCACTTGATGTCCGCGGTCGTCATTGGAAGCCATAACCCCCACCGGTTTGCGCAACCGTTTGATCCACGCAGCAATTTTTTCCTGCTCTTGCTCCCAGGAATACCTGCGCCCCCGAGTTGTCTGACCTAGGAAGACTTCACATTTTTGTCCCCCGCGCTCAACGAGTTCCACGAAATAATCACAGCGGAGGTCTTGCGGTGGATTCTCTCCGCGAGGACTTCCGCAAAATGCAAAGTTTCTGAGTCCGCATTGAAGCAGGTGGTCATGCGCCAATTGAGCGATTGGACGATTATCCAGCCCGACGAATGGAAGGCGGACGTCGGGTATAGCACCGCGAAGATCGACGAAAGGGATTCTTGTGGCCAGAACAGCATCTGCCATGCGTTTGCTGTTGATACGGCACAGTATCCCGTCACCATGCCAATCCTTAAGCCATGAAGGAGGTGGCTCATCCAATCCATGAGGGGCAAGATAAATCGACCATGGTCCGTGTTCATGATGATACTGAGCAATCCCCCGGAGAACTCCGCGGGCATATTCTCGGGACGTTTCGATCAGCAGCGCAATATGTAGAATTGCAGCCATACTTATGCATCTCACAATCGCGAGGCGTTGCGTGTCATCCGCGCCAGCCTAGACTGATTGGGAAGACACTATCCAGATCCGCGCTAATTATCGAGTGCCAAGCTAAACCAGTTTCGGAACCTCGAATCCCATGCGATAAGAGCGCGAAAGGAATTGATTCGCTTCGTCGTCGATGAAACGTTCCTGGTCCGCGACGAAATCCAGTGAACGACCAAGTCGATAGGATATGTTCCCCAAATGGCAATGAACGCAGGACACGTGCGCGTCGTACGTGGACACCGACATATCCTGCGGATTTCGCGATCGAACAGCTCTAAAGAAGTGTTGCCACTTGTTGCCTCTGTCCGTGGCTGGTTGATCCACAGGAATCTGTTTACGCTCATTCATCTTTCCGCCGTCATAGGTAAAAAACCCTTTGTTCCGAACATAAAAGCCCTCTGTGCCGAAGAAGCTGTTGCCACAATTCCCCGCATCGGCCTCTTCGAATGAGCCCAAATTGCGCACCTCAAAGGTAAGTATCGAACCATCGGGGTAGGTAAATGTGGTCGCTTGAGTATTTGGTGTTTCAGCGTCGTCGTCCCAACCGAAACGGCCACCGGAACTGTATACTTTTATAGGCAACCCTCGATTGTGCCCCCAACAGGCCACATCCATCTCGTGTACGCCCTGGTTCCCTATTTCGCCGTTACCATATTCCCAAAACCAATGCCAATCGTAGTGAACGTGAAGTCCGGGCTTCTGTCTGTCGAGATTGATCAGAAACTCGCGGTCTTGAGAGGGGCCTTGCCAAAGCGTCCAATCCAAATTCTTTGGAACAGGTCCGGGGTTGCCGTGGCCGATTGGCTTACGGTTGCCATTCTTGTACACATAGCCTCGAGACTCCACGATCTTGCCAATGAAACCGTCATGGATCAATTTCATATCGCGAATCAGCGTGGAGTTTGCGCGATTCTGAGTGCCATGTTGCACGATCCGATTGTATTGCTCCGCGGCTGCCACGACTTGCCGACTTTCAAAAACGTTATGAGATAGAGGCTTCTCAACGTATACATCCTTGCCAGCTTGGCAGGCCCAAATCGTTGCCAGCGAATGCCAATGATTCGGTGTGGCAATCGTCACCACATCGACTTCCTTATCCGCTAGCGCCTCCCGCATGTCGCGATAGAGTCTTGGCTTCTTGCCCTGGACGCTTTCAACGAGCTTGGCGCCGCGTTCTAAAACCTCGGAATCCACATCGCAAAGTGCCACATATTCGGCCTCATCTTTCATTTGAAGAATTTCTTTGAGATGCGAGCCTCCCTGGCCGTTGAATCCGATCGTGCAGACCCCAATGCGACTGTTTACATCGCGCGCCGTGCTCGAAACATTGCTGCAACTGGCAACAACGGTCGCCGCACTGGCTGCCAGAAATGATCGTCGATTTAATTTCATCGTGTTCTCTCACCGTAACGGGAATTGAAAGATATATATGTGTAGCAATCAACCAATGCTTAATAACTATAGATTATCAGCGATTACTGATTTGCGTTTCGCGATGATAAGGATGTTCCGGCAACAAGCCGGCAGTGGAAATATCCCAAGCTTTAACACCTAGCGCCCGGGCGGGTGACTCAGGTCGAAGTCGTAAGTCGCCGTGCTCTACATCCACGAACATCGGATCTTTGGACAGGCTGTTGAGTTCTACACCGTAGCGTTTCTGCTCGTCGATGTGACGCTGCCCCCACTTCGGATCGGCAGGACACCAATATAAATTATAGTCGGTATCTGTTTCCTTTAATCGGTCGCCTGCACCTGTGGCAAGACTTGTTAGTGTAACCTTTGTTCTGTAGAAGTCTCCGCAGGAGCCGCATGGGCATTGGTGAGACTTGAAAGGAGTGGGCCAAGACGGTTTCCTTAATTTGTTTGGTTCTCAATCACTCAAAGAAAGGAAGCTCGCAATGACCCACCTAGCGGAGTCTAACGTCGTCAACGAGGTTGTCCAAGTCCTGGCCGAGCACGGCTTCGACGGATTGGCCGAGGTCCTGGAAGTCGTGCTCAACGAAGCAATGAAAAGCCCTCGGGGCCCAGCCCTTCGAGCGTGGTGAGCGGAGCGAACGGGCCCTCAAAGTAGCGCTCGCCGAGATGTACGTCCAAGGCGTTTCGACCCGGAAAGTCAAAAGCATCGTCGAGGAGCCTGCGGCAGCGGCGTCTCCAGTACCCAAGTCAGTCGCTGCGCCGCGGAGCTGGACGAAGCCCTGGCGAAGTGGCGGGAGCGGCCGCTGGGCGCGTACCCGTTCGTGATCCTCGACGCCCGTTACGAGAAAGTCCGCCACGGCGGCTCGGTCGTCGATTGCGCCGTGCTGGTGGCCGTTGGCATTGGCCTCGATGGCAAGCGATCGATCCTGGGCGTGAGCGTCAAGCTCTCCGAGGCGGAGGTCCACTGGCGAGAGTTCTTGGGGTCGCTCACCGCCCGCGGCCTCCATGGCGTCGAGCTGATCGTGAGCGACAGCCATGCCGGCTTGAAAGAAGCCCGGCAACACATTGATCATCGCCGAGCAAACCGGCCGCCATGCCTTCCTAATGAAACTCGATGCGCTGTATTGCGACGTCATCGTCGAGCGCTGGGAGAAGTTCACCGGGCACAAGGCAGAACGTGAGCAGACTACGCCAGCATGAACACTTTCACCTACAATCACGACGGCGAACGGTATGTCCAAGAGCTACATGCCCCGATTGAGAATGGCAAGGTAGCGTTCATAGGCGTAAACACGGTCCCGCTGCTTACCGGTCGTCTCTCGCAACACGCTCGACTGCTCCAACGAATCAATGGCCTTCAACGCCGTGGGTTTCGACGCGCCCAGAATCTTCATCGCCTTAGCGAGCGTAATGATTGGCTGCTTCGGAAGCTGGTCGAACAGCCGCACGGAACTGACCGTCGCAGTCGTATGCCCCACCACGTTTTGCCGGTCTTCTCCAAGCAAGGTGAAGATTCGCTTTGCGGCCGCGACGCCGTCGTCCGCTGCTTCACTGACGCATTCGAGAAAGAACCGCAGCCAGCCTTCCCAGTCGCCCTTGGTCCGAACTTCCGTGAGGCAGTTGTAGTATTCGTCACGGTGCTGCTTCAGAGGGACGCTCAAATACAACAGCGGCAGCGGCAACAGCTTCCAATGCTCCATCAACAGCGCGACAAAGAGCCGACCAATGCGGCCGTTGCCATCCAGGAATGGATGGATGGTCTCAAATTGCACATGGGCCAACCCGATTTTGATAAGCGGGTGCAACGGATCGTCGCTGTGAATCCACTTATCGAGATCGGCAAGCGATGCCTTCGCGTCATCGGGCGGCGGCGGGACGAAGCGCGCATTGCCGGGTCGCGTTCCGCCAACCCAGTTTTGCGAGGTGCGAATCTCTCCCGGCAGCTTATCGGCCCCGCGAACTCCTCGCATAAGCCGTTTGTGAGCGGCGCACAGCAATCGCGCACTCAGCGGAAGACCCTTTGGCCGACGGATTTCACGGCGAGCGAAGTTGAGTGCATCAACATAGTTGCAGACCTCCCGGACATCGTCCGGTCGTTCGGCCTTGTCGGTGGCCTCGAACTCCAGCACCTCCTGCAAGGTTGCTTGAGTGCCCTCGATCTGCGAAGTCACGACCGCCTCTTTACGGACAAATCCGTAGAGAAACCAGTCGGGGCTGGGAACCATGTCGGCAGCGATGGCCAGCTTACCGACGGCGGCGTTCGCATTCGCCAGCAGTTGCGCGAGGCGACCTTCGATCTTAAGTTCCGGCTTGCGTGGAGGCAGCGGGTTGGGAACGAACGCACGTACCGTTTCGTCGCCGTAGGTTGTCGATTTGTGGAACCCGGTCTCGCGCATGGTTGGTTAAGCTCGCTTTACTACGCCGGGGCGCTAGTAAAGAAGTCTTGCCTAAAGCGTTTCGCTAGTCAAGTTCTCTTTACTAGCGTTTTTTTCGCCAATCCACGAGAAAACGCCCGTGGATCGGCACCCTCGGACGTTACAGTCGGCAAATCTCGAACTTTCCGACAGCCAGCGTGGGCTACTTGCCGGCGGCCGCGTACTTCCCACGTTCGGTCTTCTTGAAGCGGGCCTCCTTCCCCTTCGTGCCGATCTCCCGCAAGATCGCGCTGTAGAGCGTGGCGTTCGGTGTCTTACCCTCCGGGGATCGACCACAGCTTCTCTGATCAGCAGTTTGCGGGCATCGTGCTGGTTTAGCGACATGGAAAGCTGGGTCCACCACGGTCAGACGTGGGCTGCATGCCGACACGGTACAACCAGCATGATGACAGAATGGAGCGAGTTCGTTGCGAATCAGCGGAAGCTCACGGGCCGAGAGGCTGCTCGGCCGAAGCTGGTTTGCATCGGCCTGCGGGCTTACCAGACTGTGCAAGCGCCGGAGCGTAACGACATCGGGAACATCGGCGGCTTCTTCGGTAGCCAAAAAACGCTACCGCGCCCACGAAAGCCTATCGATGCGCCCTTTTCTTGGCCAAATTGACGCAATTCTCCTTGAGACTGCGGTAAAGGCCGCTTACAATCTCGTCAACTGCGCATACAGTTCTCGCGCAGCGGTTCCGTCGACCATGGTGGGAAGGATCGACGACACGCTTTGGGTCATTCGACCAGTTTTTGCTCGTTCGGCGGCCATTCTCGCCTGCCGGACCATTGTTTTGTGACGCGGATCGACTCAGCGCGGGACGTTAGCCCGCCGGTTTTGAAACCGCCTTTGTGACGGGCCTTATTGATAATTGCATTGAAACTGAGCGGGACATCGGGCTGTCGGCCATCAGCTCTCGGCCAATCGGTCTTGCCGATAGCTGACAGCCAAACTGGCGCGTTCATTCTCAATGCATGATTCAATAAAACCCGCAGTCTGAATTGAAGGGACACGCGATGGGAAATGATTCTGGTTCGCGCAGGGTGCCGGTGCGCTTTCTTGGCTCCGTGGCACTCTCGACCGCGATCGCGGTCTTTATGGTTGCCAATGTTGCCCACGCTCAAACGTGGGACGGTGGTGGGGCCAACGACAACTGGGGAACGGCTGCCAATTGGAATCCCGACGCAGCGCCCCTCAACAACGGTACCGCTAGTCTCATCTTCGGCGGCACAACGCGCCTGACTCCCAACCTGGATACCCCATGGAGCATCAACTCGCTGACGTTCAACAATACTTCCGGCCCGTTCGTTTTTGGCGGCAGTCCCCTGACGATCGGCACCGGGGGTATCACGAGTAACGACGCAGACATTCAAACTTTCAACAATGCCATCGTGCTGAACGGAAATCAAATCTGGACGACGAACGCTGGCAATCTGGCGGTCAACGGCGCGATCAGCGGCGGTTTCTCACTTACCAAGGCGGGCGCTGGTACGCTCACGCTCGCAGGAACCAATTCCGCTACCGGCACCACCACGGTCAGCGCCGGCACCCTGCAGATTAACGCGGGCGGCTCGCTCACCGCCGCGAACCAAGTCGTCGTCGGCGGGGCTGGCACTCCCATCTTTCACATTAATGGGGGTTCCGTGACGACGACCAACGCGATCGGCGCGCTGGTCGTCGGCCAGGCTGCCAGTAATCCCGGGGCCTTCAGCATCAGCAGCGGCAGCTTTACCGGCAGCAATGCAGCTCCGGTCACCATCGGTAACCACGCCGCAGGTGCCTACACCCAGACAGGCGGCGCGGTGAACATCGGCAGCGGCGGTTTGTATTTGGGCAACAATGCGAACGGCAACGCCACCGTGAACATCTCAGGCGGTACGTTGTCGAGTGCCACCGGCTGGCTCTATGTAGGCGTTCGAGCTGCGGCCAATATGACCATCAGCGGAAGTGCGGCCGTCAATTTTGCCTCAATGAATCTGGGCCATTCCGAAGGCACCGCCGTGGGAACGCGGTCGATCAATCTTACAGGCGGCACGCTCACGCTCACCAATGGCGTCGCGTACGGCCTTGGCACGCACACGGTGAACCTCAATGGCGGAACGCTCCAGGCTGGTTCTTCCAGCTTCGCTTGGGCCCATAATGCGAATGTCACAACCACAATCGGTGCCGCGGGCTTCACGTTCGACTCGCAAGCATTTACGGCGAGCATCAATCAGGTTTTAGGCGGCACTGGTGCGTTAACCAAGATTGGATCCGGTACGCTCTCGCTCAGTGGAGCAAATACGTACACCGGCGGCACGACTCTCAATGGTGGAACCCTCGCGCTGGGCAGCGCGGGCGCGCTCGGCAGTACCGGGACGATCAGCTTCGGTGGCGGCACGCTCCAACATTCCCCCCTGAACGTGATCAATTATTCCAGCCGCTTCAGCACGGCCGCCGGGCAGCAGTATAAGGTCGACACGAACGGTCAGCTTGTGATCTGGACCACGCCCCTGACCAGTTCCGGTGGCAGCTTGACGAAGACGGGCCTGGGGATACTCAGGTTGACGGGTGCCAGCACGTACACCGGCGTAACCACGATCAGCGGGGGCACACTTCAATTGGGTAACGGCTCGACCATCGGCTCCATTGCCGGCGACATTACCAACAATGCCACGCTAGTTTTCAATCCTAACGGTTCGCAAACTTACTCCGGCGTAATCAGCGGCAGCGGCAGCGTGGCGAAAAGCGGTTTCGGAACGATCACATTAACCGGCGCCAACACGTACACCGGCGGTACCACGATCAGCGAGGGCACACTTCAACTGGGTGATAACGTGACAAACGGTTCGGTGGCGGGCAACATCAACATCACGACGAACAGCATGTTAGTGTTCAGAAATGCAACTAGCCAGACCTACGCAGGCAACATTAGCGGCACGGGATCCGTGCGAAAGATCGGTACGGGTGCGATGACACTTACGGGAATCAGTACGCTTAGTACACTTAATAATAGTGCATTAACAATCGATGGCGGGCAGTTGGAGCTTAAGGATGGCGGGCAATTCTCCAATTCGTTCGGATATATCGGCGATGGCGCGAGCGCTGTCGGAACGGTCTCGGTCGGCGGTGGGACGGGCAGCTCGACTTGGACCAATGGCAGTGAGCTAACCGTTGGAAATTCAGGCACCGGGACACTCAACATCACGGGTGGCGGAACGGTTACGAACACGACTGGATTCGTCGGCAATCTCGCTTCTGGCCAAGGAACGGTCTCGGTCGGCGGTGGGACCGGAAGCTCGACTTGGAACAATAGCAGTGGGCTAACCGTTGGATATTCAGGCACCGGGACACTCAACATCACGGGTGGCGGAACGGTTACGAACAGCATTGGACGCGTCGGCTTTAACACTGGTAGCCAAGGAGCGGTCACGGTCGGCGGTGGAATAGGCAACTCGACATGGACCAATAGCGGTGGGCTAACCGTTGCACATTTCGGCACCGGGACACTCAACATCACCGGCGGGGGAGCAGTTACGAACACGACTGGAATCGTCGGCAATCTCGCTTCTGGCCACGTCACAGTCGGCGGTGGGACGGGCGCCTCGACTTGGACCAGTAGCGGTGAACTAACCGTTGCACATTTCGGCACCGGGACACTCACCATCACCGGCGGCGGAGTGGTTGCCAATACAAATGGGTACGTCGGTCGCGACGGTGGTAGCCAAGGAACGGTCTCAGTCGGCGGTGGGACCGGCAGCTCGACGTGGACCAATAGCGGTGAGCTAACCGTTGGAAATACCGGGACCGGGACACTCAGCATAATCGGCGGCGGAGTGGTTGCCAATACGAACGGGTACGTCGGTCGCAACGCTGGCTTCCAAGGAACGGTCATGATCGGCGGTGGGACCGGCAGCTCGACTTGGACCAATAGCAGTGACCTACTCGTTGGATTTTCCGGCGACGGGACACTCAACATCACCGGCGGCGGAACGGTGAATAACGTGAACGGACAAATCGGCAGTGGTAACAATAGCCAAGGAACGGTCACGGTCGGCGGTGGGACGGGCAGCTCGACTTGGAACAATAGCAGTGAGCTAACCGTTGGAAATTCCGGGACCGGGACACTCACCATCACCGGCGGCGGAACGGTTACGAACAGCATTGGACGCGTCGGCTTAAACACTGGTAGCCAAGGAGCGGTCACGGTCGGCGGTGGGACTGGCAGTTCGACTTGGACCAATAGCAGTACCCTTCACGTTGGAAATTCAGGCACCGGGACACTCACCATCACCGGCGGGGGAACGGTGAATAACGTGATCGGAGAAATCGGCAGTGGTAACAATAGCCAAGGAACGGTCACGGTCGGCGGTGGGACCGGCAACTCGACTTGGACCAATAGCAGTGAGCTTTACGTTGGAAGTTCCGGCGCCGGTACGCTCAACATCACCGGCGGCGGAACGGTTACGAACAGCTTTGGACGCGTCGGCCACAACGCTGGCAGCCAAGGAGCGGTCACGGTCGGCGGTGGGACGGGCAGCTCAACTTGGAACAGTAGCAATGCCCTTCACGTTGGAAATTCAGGCACCGGGACACTCACCATCACCGGCGGGGGAACGGTTACGAACACGACTGGAGGAGTCCTCGGCACTCTCGCTTCTGGCCACGGAACGGTCACTGTTGGCGGTGGGACCGGCAGTTCGACTTGGAACAATAGCGGTGGGCTAAACGTTGGATACTTCGGCACCGGGACACTCAACATCATCGGCGGCGGAACGGTTATTAACACCTTCGGTGCAAACATCGGCCTTGCGACTGGTAGCCACGGAACGGTCTCGGTCGGCGGTGGGACCGGCAGTTCGACTTGGAACACTAGCAGTGGGCTACTCGTTGGATATTCAGGCACCGGAACACTCACCATCGCTGGTGGCGGAACGGTTACTAGCGCACAGAGCGCGATTGGCACTTTCACTGGCAGCCAAGGAACGGTATCGGTCGGCGGCGGGACCGGGACTGCGACATGGACGATCACAGGAGATCTCTACATCGGCGGTTATATATCTGCTGCCGGAGGCACCGGCGCACTCACGGTAACCGATGGCGGAGTGGTGACGGTCAACGGCTCATCCAAACTCTGGAGCGGCGGGTCGGTTGCGGTGAGCGATGGCACGGTCGATCTAGGAACCCCGGAATTTCTCGGCGGCACCCTGAACTTCAACGCCGGATTGCTCGCCTACACTGGCGATTTGCAGGTTGGCGCTGCCGGTTTGATCGCGAAGGATTCAGGAACCGGGACGGCCACACTTTCGGCCAGCACCACACTTGGCGCCGACCGGCAATTGGCCGTGCGCGGCACGACCACGATCGATTCATTTCGAACGCTGACGCTCACTGGCGGCACGCTCAATACCGATTCACTGGTCAACAACGGGACGCTGGCCTTCAATTCCGGCACGCTTGGAATTACGGGAGCTGGCGGTTTGACGATTGGGACTGGCGGGCCGCTCAGCGGCACGCTCACGCTGGGGACGGGCAGCAATTTGGCGGTCACCAATATGCTCGCCGTCAACTCCGGGAGCACGCTCACGATCAACGGCGGAAACGCGTCGGCCGCTAATCTCGACAATTCGGGCACGACGATCGTCAGTGGTGGCGGATTGTCTGTCAGCGGCGCGATTACCAACCAGAGTGGCGGGCGACTGTTTGTCGGCAACCTGGCATCGTTCGACACGCCCGGCACGCTGGCAAACAACGCGGGCGCGAGCATCGAGCTACTCGGTGGTGCGGCACGAATCGGCGGCGCGGGCGCGCTGACGAACAGCGGCCTCATTCTCGGCGACGGCGAAATCGTCAAGCCGGTCACGAACGCCGCGACCGGCGAAATTCGTGCCGCCACGGGAGATCGCTTGCTGTTTTCCGCCGCCAGCGGTGCTAATGCCGGCAAGATCAACCTCCAAGGCGGCGCCGCCGAATTCAGCCAGGCGCTCACCAACGCCAACGGCGGTTTGATCACGGGCCGCGGCACGCTAGTCACCGGCGGCACAGGCCTTAATAACCTGGGCAGCATCGCGCTTAGCGCCGGCATTACCGATGTGTTCGGCGATGTGGTCCACAACACGGGTAACGCGGCCATCGGTTTGCAGGTCTCCGGCAACGCGGATGTGACGTTCTGGGATGATGTGACCAACACGAGCGGTCTATTCCGAGTGTCGGCCGGCTCGAGCGCGACGTTCTTCGGCACGTATGCCGGCGGCGGTATCACAGGCACGGGCAGCACGTACTTCGAAGCCGACGTAACGCCCGGCTTCAGCCCGGCCGCGATCACGCTCGGCGGCGACGTCAACTTTGGCGCGGCGGCCAAGCTGGTGATGGAACTCGCTGGCACGAACGTGGGCAGTGAGTACGATCGCATCACAGTCGGCGGCCAGCTCGCCCTCGGCGGCGTGCTGACTATCTCGCTGCTCGACGATTTCGAACCGGCGGGGGGCAACTCGTTCGATATTCTTGACTGGCAAACTCTCAGCGGCACGTTCTCGGATATCGAATTGCCGGAACTCGACGGCGACCTGACCTGGGATACAGACGATCTTTACACGTCCGGCGTCCTCAGCGTCGTCGCTCCCGGCATTCCGGGCGACTACAACGACAACGGCACGGTTGATGCTGCCGACTACGTCATGTGGCGCAAATTCAACAACACCGAAACGACGCTGCCCAATGATTCGACGTTGGGAACCGACGACAGTGACCACATGGTTTGGCGATCCAACTTCGGCAACACTCAACAAGGGAGTGGTAGTGGAATCAACGCCGGCGGCAGTCTTGTCCCCGAACCGACATCGTTGGCCATGCTCATTCTTGCTCTTGGAGCAATCGCGGGTCGGCGTCGCAGGCTGTAGCCAGCCGTGCCAAGTCGCCGGCAGATATCGTGCAAACGCACCGGCAAAAGAAAAAATGGCGGGGACAGGATTCGAACCTGCGACCTCGAGGTTATGAGTTTGCCACTAAAAACACCCGAAAAGCCTAAAATTCCCGGTGATTCTTGAGATTCTACCACCATTTAGACGGATTGCAAGCCATTGCACGCGATTGCAAAAAACACCGGGAAATTGCGGTATTTTTGAAAAGTGCCAAAAGCGCAAACCGGTAGTTACCGGTTTTATTTGTACACTGAACGTTCAGGTATACAAGAATCCGAAATGTCAGATGGCCTATAAGTGTTCTTTTGGTGAACACCAGTTGAGCATAAATCGACGCCAAAGAATGTCCCCAGAATGCACGCTCGGGGACGGGTCGAGGCTTAGGTCGTTTGGGTGATTTCTTCGCTCATCGCTTTCCTTTCATAAAAACCCCCGGCCCTGCCCGCCGGGATTGGGAGTAACTAAACTGCGACCGCTAGCCGTCGACGCTAGTGATTGCTGAACCGCTTGCGCCATTCCTCTGCGGTCATCGATTCCGCCGTGTCCTCGTCGTCCACCCGCATATTGTTCCAACCTTTCGCTACGCCTTCGGATTCGTATTGATAAAAGCATCTAGCCACTACTTGACCCGATGGAACCAGCACGCAGCAATACAGTTGGTCGGCTGGAATGAGAACTTCATCACCAACGAATTTGAGGGTATTCGTCATACTGCACCTCCTTCCTCGTCATCGAGCGGGAATAGTTTTTTGTTTTCGCTATCGACTTCAGTGATACGCGGGTCGAGGTAGCTATCCTCGGTCACACGCCGATCGCGATGCTTGAGCGCTCGCGTGGCGTTGCCGCCAGCCGCCTCGATGAAGCTGGCAAACGTCCGCCGCATCTTCTGCGGGCCGCACTTATGCGGCACGTAGGGCAACTTGGCGTCCTTCACCAATCGGCGGTAGGCTTTGTAGAAGTAGTACCCGTCTTTCCGGCCAAGATCGAAGATTCTTTCGCGTTGCGGCGATTGAATCGAATTGAGCGCTTCGACCGTTTCCGGCTTGAGCGGGTAGACCATCGATTGCGTACGGCCCTTACGGTACTCTCCCGGCACCGTCAGAAAACCGTTTTTCAAGTCGAGCCACTCCCACTTGAGCGCCAGCATCGCACCAGTACGCTCGCCGCTGTCCCACAATACAAGGTGAAACGCGGGCCAGAACTTGCACGCGGGAACTTCGCCGAAGTGCCCCGGCTGTCTCCGGCAGGCTGCGTACAATTGTTTAAGCTCGGGCTCCGTCCAGCAAATCGGCGTCGGCTCAGGCTGCTTGAGCTTCTCGACCGTGGGGAAATGCTCCACGACTCGTTTCTTGGCAAGCCAGTTCCAAAGCGCTTTGACTTGCTTCACGTAGCCGTTCGCAGTCACCGGTCGCACGCCCTCGGATTCGACCAGCCAGCGTAGAAACTGCCCTACGCAACGGTCGGTTAAATCCTTGGTCTCCGCAGGTCGACCAAGAAACACGCCAAACAATCGCAGGCAGCGGCCATATTGCCTTATTGTGGATGGGCTACTAATTCCCACACGCTCGGGCAGATAATCGTTGACGAATATATGCTCTAGCGTGCCTTGGATATCAGCATCCACGAAGTTGACAGTACCTTGCGCAGTGCCTCGCAAATCAGGCAACGCCTTGGGGTTCCAATGGCGAACCACGGTTTTCATGGCCCACACGGAATTGCGCACATATTTGACGCTGTAACCGTCTGCCAACATTCGGGACTGGTAGGCGTCTAGCAAATCGTCCGTCACCTCGCCCAGCTTCAATTGGCGACCGTGAAAGCCGTCCAAGTAGACGATACACCAACGGTATTGCCGAATGCTGCTGGCTGCCATGCTGCCGTTAGCGAATTTTTTGATTGCAAATACGTCATCGAAGTAACGTAGCAACGTCCAGTTACGGTATCTGTTGATGGAATTCATACCGCACCTCCTGCTGCCGGGATGACTTGCTGCAATAAACGTTGCATGGCCGCTTCGAACTCAGGCATGCGCAGCACGTCCCGGGTTCGTTTGCCAGATTCCCACTGGGTTCGCAGGAACGTCGTCAGGAACTCGCTGGCATCGATGCGATTGGGTTCACCGCACACGCTGAAAATTCGTTGCACGTCGGCATGAGTAAAGGTTTTGGTTGGAGATTTCATGTTTTGAATCCTGTATTGATAGAGTGTTGGTTAGCCGACTACCGCAGCAACGCGGCAAGCCAATTCCTGATCGCGTTCGGCGTAAATCTGCGTGATGTTCGCCTGCGAATGCCCGAGCACCACTTGCGCGGCTTCCAGGCCGAACTTCTTACGTATCTCCGTGGCAGCAGCGTGTCGCAGGCGGTTCGGTGCCCACGGTTTGATACCGCCCTTAACACAGGCATAGTAGATGGCTTTTCGATAGCTTCGCGGGTCGTAAGACGATCCCGCTTGCTTTACGATGTCACGCCTACGCTTACGATTCGTGCCGGGACGATTACCGCAAAACAATGGCGTAGAACGCCTCGCATGCAAGGCTTCTAGCCGTTGCTGCTCCGATTCCTTGGGAGAGAAGCAAAAGCACTCCGCCGGCCGCAACAGATACGGCAGCAAAACCTCCTGAGCCTTGGGGCCAACGGGGATAATCCGATCCTTCCCAAGATATTCGGTTTTGTGGTGCGATGGCCGGTAGGTCCAAACTTCGCCACTTCGATCTACGTCTCCCGGCGTAATCATGCAAACCTCAGCGGGTCGGCATCCGGTCAGGCGATGGAAACGAACCATATCGGCAACTACTTGCGTTAGATGCGGCAGCGTTGCCTCCACGGTCTTATCGTCCACCGGCAGCACTGGCGGGGGCTCTCTCGCGACGGTGCGCCCACGTTGTAAGCCGGGAATCATCGCCAGTGCCTGCGGAACGGACGCATCTAATCGCCCTTCGTTGGCCAGCCACTTGAAGATACGAACTAGCCGCTTCATCATCGCGTTGGTATTTCGGCGAGCTAGGCCGTCGATAACCAGGCTTTGCCGAACGGCCTTGAACTGCACTACGCCAAACTCTTGCGCCGGCTTACTACCGTAGAGTTTCACGAGTGTTTTTATCACTCTTCCCACACGATAGACTTCGCTGTTATTGCCGGTGCCGTAATACTCTTTGCAGTGCTCGACGTATTCGTCGCACAACTGCTTGACGGTCAGTAGCTTATCCCGGCGGCCATAAGACTTCGATTTCCCCGAGGCCAGCCACTCAGCAATGATGCGATGGTAATTCTCGAAGGCTTGTTGCGAGCCATACGGCCCGAGGCTGAATTTCTGGTAATTCAAATGAATTACCGCGGAACTACCGCTTCGGCAGATTGTAGGCAGGTCGTCTTTTTTTCTTCCCATGATCTACACTCCTTTCGACCGGTTGAGACTTTGAACCGCGCCCCGCAGCGAACGCACGAGCGCCATACGACTCTCTTCGAGCTGCTCGGCTTCAAACGGCCAAGCATCGAACACAACGGTCATCGTGGCCTCGTCGAGTGTGTCCTCGACTTGGCGAATCAGCTTCGCTAGGCGGACAGTGGTAGTGCTTTCCCTCATACCGCACCCCCTTTCCACCAATCGGCGCTGTCGTCGTCATCGCAATCATTCGCCTCATACCCTTCGACCTTGTAGGAGGTATCGATGGGCTTACGCTCGTGTGGGCAGAACGCTTCGCCATCCATGAAGGCGAACAGAATCGAGATGCCGCCACGGATGGTGCCAGCGTCAACAGCCAGGCAATGAGCCAGCTTGTTACCAGCGTTCACCATCTCGAACAAACATTCGCGGCCGAACTTGTCGAACTTCCCGGCCTTGTGCAGAGCCGTGATATACGCGCCGGGTCGAGGGTGCTTGTCTTTCGTCTTAACCTCGATGCCGTGCCAGTCGGCCATCGCCACGACGAATCGCAGCACGGCCTCACGCAACCGAACACCGGCACCGATCAGGTCGCCACGCTCGTAGCAATCGAGCGCCGCATAGAGCATCGGCCTAGCGAGACACAGTTTCGGCGTGTAGCCGAGTCGGGGAACTGCCAGAGCAACCATAGAAGCTGCCTTTCCTGCGCCACCGAAAAGAGTGAGCGGCCGCCACTAGCACGGCCACTCCAGACAATCCGATGCACGCAATAGAAAAGCCAGTAGGCCCTGCAACTCGCTTAGTAAGGTGCATGAGCACCCGCGCGTGAATCGCTCCCCGGCTACCCGGATCATCACTAAAGCACGCGCACAAGCTGCAGGGCCTACTGGCCTGATGGGATACATCGAATTGTCCTCATGCGGGTTACTAAGCCCGGTCGACGGAATGTCGACGCCCTCAGTTTAGCATTCGCGGCTGAGGATTCAAGCGGGATTAGCCGGCTGTGGACCTACAACAACGGCAAGATCTCCAACATTTACGTGCGGATTCATGTTCTCAGCGTGAGCGCTGCAATTTCCGGTTCCGAAATCCGTTCCCTGGATTGCGACTAGCAACCACTGTGTTACGATAGATGGACTGCACCAACAGAGGGGGACGACCAATGCGAGATAGTCGAGCTAACCATCCCGATCAACAGCACTATCACCGCTTTACCGGACCAAGGCGACTCGAAGCAGCTATGCATACCCTGCATGGCCTTGTGCAAGGCATCCACTCTGATGCGAGTGTCAACGATAAGGAAGTAAAGGCGCTTATCCAATGGATGTCCGCACATGCGGAGTGGGCCGATATCCATCCCTTCGATGAGGTGCATAAAGCAGTAAACCGCATCACGGCTGATGGTGTCGTCGGCGCTGATGAGCGTGACGATCTTCTGTGGCTTATCAGGCAGTTTGAGCCCGGTGGTAATATCTACGATGCCGTCACATCGGACATGCAGCGACTGCATGGCTTTCTCGCCGGCATTATCGCCGATGGCGTGATTAGCGCTAGCGAGTTAACCGCATTAAGCGCATGGATCGAGGAACATGAGCATTTGAAGTGCTGCTGGCCGTACGATGAGCTGGAAAGCATCATTGCGGACATTATGCGAGATGGCGTTATCGACGCGAAAGAACATGAAGAACTCATGTACTTTCTCAGCGAGTTTGCTCCTTGCGGTGGGCGAAAAGCTGTTGGTCCGCTCGATCGCAGTTATAGCCTAAGCGGTGTCTGCGCCATTTGCCCTGAGATTACCTTCGGCAGTCGTGAATTCTGTTTCACTGGTGCATCGGAGCGAGTTGGTCGAAAGGAATTGGCTGTGTTGGTCGTTGAACGTGGCGGTACGTTCAAGGACAACCTGACAAATGGAACGCACTATCTGGTTGTCGGCGCTGACGGCAATCCGTGTTGGGCATATGCTTGTTACGGCCGCAAAGTGGAAGACGCTGTGCGACGACGACGCGACGGCCAGCGACTTCTGATTGTTCATGAGTACGATTTCTGGGATGCGGTTCAACAGTCCTCTGTCTAAGAGTGTGCTATTAGATGATCATCAAGGCCGAGGCCATCAAGCGGCACGCTGACTATCAGAAATGTTGGCATGCTTATGTTCAAGTCTTGCGAAAGGGTCGTTTTCTATTGGAAGATCCCATTGCGATATCTATTCATGGTGATGCGCCTAAAAGTTTTCTGCGCATCCGCGAGTACATACCAGGTCATTCGAACAGAAAGCCACGCCGCTGGCAGGCATATATCGCTAAGGTTGGCTCTAAAAGATATCCAGTCGAATCATTTACGGAACATCTGCTTACACGGATAGGTCAGGCGTTCGACGTCGTTATTGCAGATTCGCGGTTAATGGTCATGGGAGGGCAGGTGCGGTTCCTGTCAAAGTATTTCCTTCGACAGGGTCGCGAGTCGCTAGTCCATGGCTTAGAAATATTCCGTAGATACCTGGACGACACCTTCGTGGCCGAAGTCGCCGAAAAGAAGCAAGAGCAGGACTTTTACACTTTCCAGACTGTCCTTGCCGCTATTTCAGAAATATATGAACCCTACGCCCCCGTTATCATGTCTGGCCTAGTCGAAATGTTGGCATTCGATGCGATCGCCGGAAACAACGACCGGCACCCCTTAAACTGGGGAGTCGTTGTACCTATGGCAATTCAAAAGCCTGTAGTATTTGCACCCATCTTCGATAGCGCACGAGGTCTGTTTTGGAATTTGGACGATTACCAGCTAGCAAAATTTACTCACAATGCGCCAAGTATGGACGCCTATGTAAAAAAAAGTCGCCCGCAAATCGGCTTCGACGGTATGGAGAATATCAATCATTTCGACCTTGTGGGGGCGATTTATCAGAATTTCCCCGAGTACCGCCCGAACCTGGACAAATTATCCCGTGAGGAATGCCTTGCCCAATGTGATATTATTATTGAAGACGAGTTTAAAGACTTAATGAGTAGTGAACGTCGGCACGCCATTCGCACGTGCCTGGCTCGGCGTTTTACGATGTTTTGCGATTCGCTACGATAGACAGCGACAATGGGAAAGACTACGGATCATCTCTGGACACGTATGCGTCAGTTCTGGCGACGAAAGCGCGATGGATTGTCGCTCGACACAAGCGATACCTCCTCTCACGCGCCGGCTGCATTCGTGCTGCAATACCGGCGCGTTACAGTTGGGGTTTTAACTTTTGATGGACACGAATGGAAGTTTTGCTATTCGGATGCCTTCAAGGACTCCAGTTTGCGCCCGATCACGGAATTTCCCGACATTCATAAAGAATACAAGTCTACGGAACTGTGGCCATTCTTCCTAATGCGAATCCCCAGCCTACGGCGAGCATTTATTAAGGAGACTGCTGCTCAGCAGCATATTGATCCTAAAGACGAAGCTAGATTGCTTGAGCACTTTGGGCGTCGAACGATTGCAAACCCCTTTGAATTGATATTGGTCGAGCCCGGGACTGAATCATGCGCTGTGCATTAGCTTAGGGCAGATCGCCCCAACGCCCGCCGGTCAGCTAAGCCGGCGGGCTATTTTAGGCTACGTCCCTATAGGTATGACCGCTTCGGACTTTTCTGATCACCGTTCGGGACACACCGATTCGCTTTGCGAGTTTCCGCGCACCGAGGTTGGAGTCACGAATAATCCGTACAGTTTCGCTCGATAGTTTCCGCCGTGGATGGCGCAGGCCCGTAGCCAGGGCGTGGCGTAGATTCTCCGAATGGGTACACCATTCGAGATTGGAAGCGCAGTTGTTTCGCTTGTTGCCATCGATGTGATTTACTACATACTCATCGGTCGGTGGAGGCCCTTTGAAGGCGAATTGCACCAAGCGATGGACTGTCACTCTCTTCGGTCGGCTCGGGCTCTTGCATATAACTGCTTGAACATAGCCTGAGCGGTGCTTTAGCGGGGTAAGCTTTTTAAAACATCCACCATGGAGGCTTCGTACGCAACCTGTATTGCTAACTTCATACGGATAATCGATGAATTCGCCGGCCAAGGGACGCCATTCTTCCAATAGAAGTTCTTCCATCGCATTACCTCAACGCTCCGCGAGTTCGCGAGGCTCGCGGAGCTATGGTTAAATTGTCAAAGAGCAAGTGCCCTTGTGGGCTGGTGTTTGAATCTAAGTGTAAAAGGCCCTTTGACACTTTCCTAAGTGTGGCAGCCTGCCACACATCTATCCCACTGCCGACCGCAACTGGCGCGGTTACTCATCTTCCAATCCGTATTTCCACCAATCGGCCGGGTCTCGATGCTCGCGGATGGCGTCGCGAACTTCTTTCGCATTCCGGTGAAGTTGCCGGGCGCATGCTAGTGCCTCGGCGTGCAATTCCCGACCTTCGGCCAGCCATCGCTCTATGCCCTTGGCACAATCCATCGCCGCTTTCAACTCGACTTCGATTTGAGCCTGGTAGCGATTCATAATGGCAATCAACGGTTCGTCTTCGTCGCTCACCGTAACCTCCGCTGCTCTTTCGTCACGCGAACCATCTCGCGATGCTGTTCACGTTGTTCTTTTCGCATGTCGCGTAGCTCCTTAGTGGTTGGATCGCTCCCGCCCACTCCCCCTTGCGCAGCGAGCGCGGCAGCAGAAAATGATCCATAGATTTGCTGCTTGATTGCGCCAGCCCCGAAGCTGGATGTGGCGTTGAGGATTTGCCGACGCGCGTCTTCGCTTTGATTGCCAGCGCCCGTCACGGCCCCCACCTTGCTTGCCGGGGTGAACTCTGCCGCGCGGGCCTCGAACTTTCGGCCGTGGTCCTCCCACTCTTTTGTTAATTCCACCGCCAGCGCATCCAGATCGGCCTTAAGGCTCTTTTCCAGCGGCCCCATTTCTCGCTCGGCAATCTTCGGCAACTCCTTGATGGCCGAAGTGAACCCTTCGGTCAGCGGAGTCCAGGTAAACCCGCTAAGCCCTTCGCCGTTGAACAATCCTTTGATGCCTTCCCACAGGCCGACGAGGTTCTTCCAGATGTTCCGGGCAACGGTCTCGGTCATGCTGACGACATCGACAAACACGTCCCACCAGTTATCACGGAACCACGCCAGCCAGCCGGGAATGACGGTGCCGAACAAGTGGGTGACTTCATTGGCGAACGTCACCACGGAAACCTGTGCGCTTTTTAGCGCAATACTTGCCACCAGGCCGAAGTTGTTGAACGTGAAGTTCACCGCCCGAAACGTGCCGATGACGGTTTCTTGGAGCCAGTTCAGCGCATCGCTGACGATGCCGGTAATGCTCGGCCAGACGCTTGCCGTGCTACTGCTGATGAAGTTCCACGTGCCAGCGACCAGCTCTTGAATGGTGGCGAACACGTCCGTTGCATGGGCCAGCATCGCCCCCAGGATCGGCGCGACGTAATCATGGACGGTCGCCCAAGCATCCATCACAAACTGCGTCGCGCTGCCGATGATGCCCGGTACGACTGGCGCGAAGTCTTGAAGTGCCTTTAGTCCCAACGTCGCGAAGCGTTGAATTGGCACCAACGCGGCTTCGATCGCGGGGGCCACCGCAGCACCGATCGCAAACGAGGCAGCCTTGACGGTTTTCCACAGGTCGCTAAACATGCTCCCCAGTCGTGCCGCACCAGATGCCGCGTCGCCGCTCATTGTCAGCCCCAGGTCACGCGCTTCCTGGCGCAGCGCCTGCAAATCGCCCAGCATCGGCAGCAGCTTCGCGCCCGAGCCGCCGAACGCTTCCGTCGCCGCCCGTGCCCGGACGGCAGGGTTTTCGATGGCGGCGATGCGCGTGGCCAGCGCGTCGAACTGGCCGGGATCGAGCCCTTTATTTCGCATCGCTTGCAAGGCCCCTTCCACTTCGCCCAGGGACGCGCCTGACCGCTCGGCCGCATATTGCAATTCGGAAAGCGCTTCCACGCTTACGCCGGTGCGACTGGCCATCTTGCTCATCGCATCGCCAGCCGAGAGGAAATGCTTGACGCTGGCTGCGATGCCTCCTACGGCCGCCGCTCCAAGCGCGATCCCCGCCAGTGCCGCCGCCTTCGTAAACGCGGCAAGTTTTTGTTGGGCAGCGCTCAGCCCCTTCGTAAAGGTGGCGTCCTTCGTCATCAGTTCCACGTAAGCGCCGCCCGCGCGAATGTCTCTCTGGCTCATGCTTCCTCTCCTCGCAGGGTTCGCGGATCGTAGGGCAGTGCTCCCGTTGCATCGCTTGCCCGCTCGTATTTCGCCGCCGCGGCTTCCATCAGGCCGCTGGCAATGGGCCGCTTGAAGTCCATCATGGATTCCAGTAGTGCATTAGTTGCCGAGGCAATCCCGCTCCGCAGGACGCCTAGATAAAATTCTTTTTCGCTGATCCCGAGCTCCTCGCGCTGCGCTTCCGCCAATAAGTAAATCACGCGGCACAGCAACACCGGATCGGCGCGCAGCCGGCGGAAGGTGTGCTGTTCGCATTCACCGCCGAGCATGAAGCGTGGATCGCAGTCGGCCCGTATCCGCTCGATGGCCAGCGCATCGAGTTCCAATGCCCATGCCCGGCCGGATGCATCCGTGAAACTCGCCCGGCCCGTTTTGTTTTCGCCGTCCATCGTTCGCTCCTACAGGAATTTCGGGAACAGCACATCGCGTTCCCGCCGTCCACAGCGCAGAAAATTCCGAAACGCGCGTTCCGAGACCTCACGGCCATCGATCGTGGTTCGACCGCCGGCCGTGACGACGTGGCGACCGGCAATCATCGCGGACCAACGGCGCGGACCGCGACGCTTCCGACGCGGCGCGCTGGTTGACGGCAGCCGGCTCGCCAGAATCGTTTCAATGTCTTCGCCTTCCCGGCTGGACGCTTCATCTAGCACCGGCCCCAGATCGCGACGGCTGAAACCATACTGTTCCAAGTTCACCACGTCCGACAACGAAATCTCGCAGCCCATCCGGCAGGCGCGATGCCATAGGTGGATCGTCGCGCGCAACCATTGCTTGTCGTGCGCTTCGCGCTCTGTTTGCGTGGAGTGCCAGCCAGCTTTAGCCGCGCGGGCGATATCCGGGGCATCCCGTTCCGGATGATCGTAGGCGGCCACGTAATGCGCCGCTTCATGCAACAACACGCCCAGCGTTTCGGCTTCGCTCATGGAATACACCGACGCCTGTAACACCACGCAAAAGCCGCGTCCCTTCCATTCATATTGAAGAGTCTGGTGTAGCAGCGCGTCGAGAGTCGGTGCCGTAAAGGCGATGCCGCAACCGTCCCCGTCGTCGTAAACGAATTGCCACTCGGCTGAGGTGTAGCTGCGAAAGGGATCGGCCACGTCGATGACGTAAACCGGATCGATGCCGAGCGCGGCAAGCAACTCTTTGCCGGCGTTGATGGCGTAATGGTTCATAGTTCGTGGCCTCGCAGGAATGCCCAGCGCCACGCCGGGCAACGTCTTTACTCGCGGCTACTTGATTGCCTTCAACGCCGCTGCGAGCGCGGCCGATTCTCGCTCGAGCTGCAGACGCTCTCTTTCTGACCAGCATTCCGCAGCTTCTTGTTTATGCCTCTGAATCTCTTGCCAATGCTTGTAGTCCGTGTGGTACTTGTCGACTGAGGGCTTTAACACTTCATGGGCCCCTAAGAGTTGGCGCAGCTTTATATCTGCCCCGGACGTCCCAGCGACACGGGAAGAAGCGGAAGTGGCACGCTGCCGGCAAGAATCGATTTCTTGCTCTAGCGAAGCCAGCTTTTTCGTGTCTTCATGCTTGGCGGGGTCAACCATCTCGGATGTGTAAACTCTGTACAGCGCTTGAAGCCTGCCTGCTTCTTTCGCCAGACGCTTGCCGCGGGCGAGCAGTTCCTGCTCTTCCTCAGACGGTAGGCTTGTGGAAAGGATGAACCGCCGCGCATCTTCCCCCTCGCTGCGCACCCATTTCAGCTTGGCCCGCCGTTCCTCAATGCGTTTTTTCTCCGATACAAACGCTACCCGAGCCTTCTCTAAAACCTGCTCTGCTTCTTTCTCGTCGATGGCCAGTTGTTTCATCTCCTCGTCAGCCCGTTCGCTTTCACATACCGCCATTGCGGCGCTGCGGGTCGTGAACCTCGGTGGCGCGGGGTGCTCCTGCTGTCGCGGGTAGAAGTATTCTTTGCGCTGCTCGTATGTGGAAGTGGTAGGAAAAAACATGGGGAAATATCCTCTCTACTGAATGCTGTCGGCTTGCTGTTGCAATTGGTTGGCCGACATGGTTTGGCTGCGAAAGTAGGCGGTGAGCATCTCACATTGCTCGCCGTCGAAATGTGGAATGCCGTTGATGCGCATCGCCGGTTGCAGGGCTACGGCGGTGGCAGCTTGCTCGATAACGCGAACCGACCGCTGTAGCTGCGCGGCAAGTGCTCCGATACTAACGAAGTCGCGATTGGCTGCTGTAGTCATGATTTAATCTCCTGCCGACATTATTGCGTTGTCCAAACCAACATTGCCCGAATCGGGCAACTCCAAAACAATTTTGAATTTTCGGGTGCAACTCGCACAAATAACCTTCTTGGTCGATGAGCCGTCGCCACCGCTTTCGGTACGCACACGCTTGTACGCCAAGCCTCCACAAAATGGACACGTCGGCACTGCGACGAATACCATCGGTGCTGCTGCCCATGATTCGCGAACGGCAGCATTAGCCATCACGGTTGCCCTTCCTCCATCACTGCGAATGCGTCAGAAGCAATCTTTCGAACGATGGTCAAGAGACGCCCCCTGACCTCTTCGGGGAACCCCTCGGATACCCTCCCGATTTCGCTGATTGCGTCGTCGTAAACTTTCGTTAAGACCGCCCGCGTTTGTTCACGAAACCGTTTAATGTCGGCACTGCTGATGATGTTGGCCAATTCACGCTGTTGCGTTGCGCGCAACCGTTCGTTTGTGATTCGGAGATTTTCCGCATGCTCGATCGTTTTGACGCGGCGCGCCTCAGTTAACTCATCACGGTCGGAGTGTGAATTGTGCGGGCCAAGTTTGCGACGACGCAGGAAGGCATTGACTGCCCGGAAACTGAATGTTCCGTCGCTGCTCCGTCCCGGCCAATCAGCATAAGACGACCAACGCTCAGCCGTGCGGATCGAAACTGAAAAGGTGCGGGCAACGTCTGCAATCGTTTTTAACTTGGTCATTTTCGATACTCCCCGACATCAACTTTTTAATGTTCCATATCCAGCCGCTTCACGGGCACGGCGGGAAACTAAGTGAAACAAAACCCCTGGAAGGACCCAAGGGGGGGGCCGACACGCCTCTGCTGACACTGCACGGAACTCACCACGGCTGCACCTCTGGCTCGTTCGCCAACGCTTCGCGCTCGGCCTCGAACGCTGCCGGCTCGCGCTGGCTGCGAACTCGGTCACCAACGTCTTTGGTGCTCACTCCGATTGGCGCCGAGTGTTGCCCGCCAACACTGACCAGCCGTATCACTTCCGAGTTGTTACGAGTGGTCCCATTTGCCCGACCACCAGGCGCACCGCCCGGGGCCCTATAAGGGCCCCCGGGACGACTGCTGCTGGTGGCATGAGTCGCAACGCTGAAACGACTGCATGAAACGGGTGATACTGGTGGTTGAGTTTGGGACATTTACACAATCTCCGTAGTCAGTTTGTAACCGGTCACCGGAAGCTTTTTGTTGCCGATTTGGACCTCGCATTCGACCAGTTCACCGGCCTCATACATGGCCGCAAATGTGGCTGGCCACCGTCGACCTGAGACGCCGCAATGGTCGCGGATGAAGGTCTTCGACTTACCCTCGGGGTGTTTCGCCAACAGGCGACAAACACGCTCACGATCATCATCGAGTTGCTTCTGTTGCAACTCGGTCTTGGCATCCTCTTTGCGCCGTTCAGCGTTCTCGATCGCTTCTGTTGCCTTCTGCACGTTCACACGCCAGTAACGACCGCCAATGGTGTCGTACGTGCCTTCGTCGATGTCGACAGCGAATAGATTGCCATGCCCCGCAGAACCGCCCACAGAAAGCCACAGACGATGGAAACCGCTACCTGGCTGGTAGGGCTCGCGGCGACCAAGCAACCACCACTGACGGGCGTATTCCTGGAAACCGGCCCAGGCGATGTTCTCAAGCTCAGGATGGCCATACGGATCGGCCACCAGCTTTTTCGTATGATGCACGAGGATGAGCGTAGCACGCTGCTCGGCAATCACATCATTCAATCCGCGAAGTAGTTCACCTTGAGCGAATACGTTACCAGCATCGGCAGCAGGGAAGCAAAGATACGCGGGGTCGACGATGACCACCTCGGCACCTTCGTTGGCAATGAACGTACGAAAGTCTTCGAGGTTGTCACCGTGGCCGCACTTCGGCAGGTCGGTCGAAATCAGAAAATCGAGCGAGGCAAGGTTGTAGCCCGCAGCAGCGCATTGCCGCTGCGCGGTTTCCTTGAGGGTGGCGAGCCCAGATTCTCCAGAGCAAAACAACACGCGTCGCGATTCGGGAACAGGGAAGAGACCAAGGAAATGGCCGGCGGCTGCCTGGGCGATCGTGTAATCCATGAGGACGCTTGTTTTCATCCCCTTTTTGGAAGCCGCAGCGATCGTCGGTTGGCCCTCAACCAATA